>NZ_JAKIVI010000004.1:0-257831 GCF_023614015.1 Acinetobacter sp. ACZLY 512 | reverse complement strand
TAGAGGCAATTGCCATGACAATGCTGTTGCAGAAAGCTTCTTTCAGCTATTAAAGCGGGAACGAATTAAAAAGAGAATCTATGCAACTAGAACTGAAGCAAGATCCGATATCTTTGAATATATTGAGATGTTCTATAATTCAAAACGCAGACATGGTTCCAATGGTCAGCGTTCTCCATTAGATTATGAAAAGGCCAATCAAAAGATGGTTATGTGTGTCTAGAATTTTGGTGGCTATTCAGTGAAATGTTATTTTATATATGTGTTTGATTTTAGGTTAAACAAAAAGGTCTATGAACTTAAAGTATCATGTACTCAATTTAACATAAAATGAAGTTATGCGACTTCAGAATGAACTGATTAGATTAATAAATATTTATGAGTATAGATAAAGACTCCCTAAAAGCTGGGGCTGAATTATTAGAAGTTGTAGTTGATACTTTTATAACGCCTGATGGTTTAGCAAAAGATATTCCTGTTGTTGGCACTATTTTTTCTTTGGCTGATGCTTGCAATACTTTTAGAAATAAAAGATTCGCAAAAAGAGTTTCTGCCTTTTTAACTAATTTTTCACCTGAAGATTTTGAAAAATTCAAAAAAGCTATAACAAATAAAAGTAACGAAGATTTAGGCGAGGAAATTCTAAGTGTAATTGATAACTTAGAAAAAGAAGTACAAGTAAATATGGTTGCTCGTGCAACAAAAAAGCATATAGCATTACTTGAAGAGGGACATTCTTCGGAATCTGTGAAATATATTTTAGATCATAATATCCATATTATTAAACAATTAGATAGCCATCTCTTAGCAGGTCTTCATGCTATTTATGGTGGACAGAATTCAGTAAGAATTAGTTCGGTAGATCAAGGATTATTTAATTTAGGATTATTAGAAATGAATATTATTAGCACAGCACCAGCAGGCGGTGTTCCAATTTCATCTCATTCATTTAGCTGGTGTGAAACAGGAAGTAATTTTTATAAATATATTGTTTGTACCGATGAATAAAAAGAGTCCACGCTATCTAATGGTGGACTCTGGTTCTAAATTTAAGACTAAAAGAATAGCATTACTTTAATCATCTTTGCCTAAAACTTCTTCTCTATATTTCATTACATCTGCTGTTTTAAGTTCAGGCAAATATTTGCGGATCAGTGTATGGATTACATCAGATTCTTTAATCCGAGTTTTTTTCTCGATCATCATTTCAAGAGCAGTGTTCTTAACCATCTCTTCTTCTTCATCTCGTAATCGAATCGTGATTGCCATTCTATAAACTCCAAGTGTATGGGCTTATCCCATCATTTATGATTTATATTTTATGATATATTGTAATATCACAAATCAAATGTTATAAATACCACAAAATGTGATTTGTGATATTTGATTTATGAAAAATGAATACCAATTCTTTGATCGTCAAAGCTTTATTCAAGCTTCATTTAATGAAGTAGCACGAATCATTTCTGAACATGGCAATCCATGTCTAGATGTATGTTGTCCTGCTGAATCAACAGAAAGATGCCTTGAGCATTTAGCAGTGGTGGCAAGTGACTGGTCGTACGATTATTCACTGATTGATGCCCACTTAGAAACCTATAAAAAAGCCAATGCTGAAATTCGTGAATATTTAGGAGAGTAGGGGCATGGACAAGGCATGTGAACTGATTAATAAAATCCAAGACTTCGATCAAAATATTCATCAACTAACAGAAGTCTATGAACAATCACAATTCATCATGGATGAAATTGTCTTAGCTGCTACATATTCGGAAATTGATCTTCGTGTTTGCCAAAACCTTAAAGATTATTTGAATGGTGTTGTTCAGAATAAATTGAACCATTACCAACATCTCATCACTAAAAAACAGAAGCAACCTCAAGACAATTCAGTCATTCAAACCTTTGAACATAAAATAGCCAAAGTGTTGGTAAACACGACAGAATCAACTGCCAAGCATGGTGTTCAACCCCCAATTTATAATATGCGGGAAACGATTGACCAAATCTGCATCATGTACCCAGACATAGAGGTCATAGCCACGCAGACTTGCGTAGGCTTGGACTAATACGCAAGTCGAGTAGCGATCTGATTTCTGCATAACTTATATTATGTTCATTAGGATACTCAGTAACGTGATGTATAATCGTAGATCATCACGTTACTGAGCTGTGGCAACAAACAGGTTGTGTAGGCCACAGTCTTTAGATATCCTATTTAACATAAAATGAAGTTATGCGACTTCAGAATGAACTGATTAGATTAATAAATATTTATGAGTATAGATAAAGACTCCCTAAAAGCTGGGGCTGAATTATTAGAAGTTGTAGTTGATACTTTTATAACGCCTGATGGTTTAGCAAAAGATATTCCTGTTGTTGGCACTATTTTTTCTTTGGCTGATGCTTGCAATACTTTTAGAAATAAAAGATTCGCAAAAAGAGTTTCTGCCTTTTTAACTAATTTTTCACCTGAAGATTTTGAAAAATTCAAAAAAGCTATAACAAATAAAAGTAACGAAGATTTAGGCGAGGAAATTCTAAGTGTAATTGATAACTTAGAAAAAGAAGTACAAGTAAATATGGTTGCTCGTGCAACAAAAAAGCATATAGCATTACTTGAAGAGGGACATTCTTCGGAATCTGTGAAATATATTTTAGATCATAATATCCATATTATTAAACAATTAGATAGCCATCTCTTAGCAGGTCTTCATGCTATTTATGGTGGACAGAATTCAGTAAGAATTAGTTCGGTAGATCAAGGATTATTTAATTTAGGATTATTAGAAATGAATATTATTAGCACAGCACCAGCAGGCGGTGTTCCAATTTCATCTCATTCATTTAGCTGGTGTGAAACAGGAAGTAATTTTTATAAATATATTGTTTGTACCGATGAATAAAAAGAGTCCACGCTATCTAATGGTGGACTCTGGTTCTAAATTTAAGACTAAAAGAATAGCATTACTTTAATCATCTTTGCCTAAAACTTCTTCTCTATATTTCATTACATCTGCTGTTTTAAGTTCAGGCAAATATTTGCGGATCAGTGTATGGATTACATCAGATTCTTTAATCCGAGTTTTTTTCTCGATCATCATTTCAAGAGCAGTGTTCTTAACCATCTCTTCTTCTTCATCTCGTAATCGAATCGTGATTGCCATTCTATAAACTCCAAGTGTATGGGCTTATCCCATCATTTATGATTTATATTTTATGATATATTGTAATATCACAAATCAAATGTTATAAATACCACAAAATGTGATTTGTGATATTTGATTTATGAAAAATGAATACCAATTCTTTGATCGTCAAAGCTTTATTCAAGCTTCATTTAATGAAGTAGCACGAATCATTTCTGAACATGGCAATCCATGTCTAGATGTATGTTGTCCTGCTGAATCAACAGAAAGATGCCTTGAGCATTTAGCAGTGGTGGCAAGTGACTGGTCGTACGATTATTCACTGATTGATGCCCACTTAGAAACCTATAAAAAAGCCAATGCTGAAATTCGTGAATATTTAGGAGAGTAGGGGCATGGACAAGGCATGTGAACTGATTAATAAAATCCAAGACTTCGATCAAAATATTCATCAACTAACAGAAGTCTATGAACAATCACAATTCATCATGGATGAAATTGTCTTAGCTGCTACATATTCGGAAATTGATCTTCGTGTTTGCCAAAACCTTAAAGATTATTTGAATGGTGTTGTTCAGAATAAATTGAACCATTACCAACATCTCATCACTAAAAAACAGAAGCAACCTCAAGACAATTCAGTCATTCAAACCTTTGAACATAAAATAGCCAAAGTGTTGGTAAACACGACAGAATCAACTGCCAAGCATGGTGTTCAACCCCCAATTTATAATATGCGGGAAACGATTGACCAAATCTGCATCATGTACCCAGACATAGAGGTCATAGCCACGCAGACTTGCGTAGGCTTGGACTAATACGCAAGTCGAGTAGCGATCTGATTTCTGCATAACTTATATTATGTTCATTAGGATACTCAGTAACGTGATGTATAATCGTAGATCATCACGTTACTGAGCTGTGGCAACAAACAAGTTGTGTAGGCCACAGTCTTTAGATATCCTATTTAACATAATATACATTATGCGAAATCATATGTATTTTATTATCCTAGAGTTTTCTGTGATCTATACCTTCTAATTTCCTCACGTAATTCCTTCTTTTTTGGTTTACTCTATAAATTGAAACGCTTCAAAAATTGCGCTGACCAACTATAAGTAAATGACTAAATACAAGGATGAAAAAAAATGAGTGATGCTGAACGAAAACAAGTTAAAGCTGAAATGGAAATTGATCCTAAGCTAAGTTGGCAAGAAAAATTAGCCGTTGAGGAACAAGAAAAATTATCACCACGGCTGGTCTATGAAATTATCCGTCGTGATGGTGTTGAAGAATTGAGTCGTCCGTTAAATGCACTCATCTTCTCTGGTATCACAGCTGGATTAGTCATGAGTTTTTCCTTCGTGTTTAAAGCTGTAATTGGTTCTTATTTACCGGTAGATGCAGTTTGGAAAGATTTAGTCACGAATATTGGATATACCATCGGATTTATTATTGCAATTTTAGGACACATGCAGCTTTTCACAGAGAATACCATCACAACTGTCATTCCGTTATTTAAACCCTTTAGCTTCGCAAAACTTAAAGCCGTGGGTCGGCTTTGGAGTATTGTTATTACTGCCAATGTGGTCGGAACTTTTTTATCGAGTCTATTTTTTCTCACAACAGCACTATTTACGCCTGAAGTGGATCATGCACTAAATGAGATTGCGCATCATGTTGCTTCATTTTCTGCTTGGGAAAACTTTCTCAAAGGTACAATGTCTGGTTTACTCATTGCTGCACTCGTTTGGATGTTGCCTTCTGTTAACAATAAGATTTTATTGATTTTTTTATTAACCTATCTGATTGGTTTAGGTGATTTTACCCATGTGGTTGTTGGCTCTGTTGAAGTTGCGTATTTGGTTTGGCAAGGTCAGGTTTCTATGAGTGAGTTTTGTTTTCAGTTCTTACTTCCAACCACGCTTGGTAATATTTTAGGTGGTACAGGTGTTTTCACCCTGTTAATTTATGGTCAAGTAAATGAAGAATTAGAGGAATAATAATTACTTACAATCTTAAATATCAATAAGTCAGCTTAAAATCATTAAATACTGTAATTTTAAAGTATGTATAACAATTTTAGCTGCTTATATCTAAAATAATCGATATTACTTATAATAAGCTCATGTAACGCTAATATTTAGGAACATATATGTTGCAATGGTTTGAAAAACTCGTAGACCCCTATCCTACTCGTGGTTTAAACGAACCATTGCCTAGCAGTTTTTTTGCATTTATCTGGAAATCGACACAAGGCGTACGTCCTTTTTTATTTATTTTGATTTTGTGTACTGCCGGTGCCGCAACTTTTGAAGCAATTTTATTTTCAAAAATTGGTCACTTGGTCGATTGGCTCAGTACCAGTACGCCAGGTAATTTTTTAGACCGGCACACTGAGAACCTGACTATTTTGGCCAGTGTTTTATTCGCCAATATCTTTTTTGTGTGTTTACAGTCGATTGTTAAACACCAAATTCTATACAGCAGCTTTCCTATGCGTTTGCGCTGGCAGTTTCATAATCTGTTACTTCAGCAAAGTATCGATTTTTTTCATAACGACTTTGCTGGTCGTTTGTCTGCCAAAGTGATGCAAACTGCATTGGCTATTCGTGAATTCTGGATGATTTTGGGTGATATGCTGGTTTATGTCACCATTTACTTTATTACTATCAGTGTGGTACTTGGGTCTATTTCACCAATTTTACTGATTCCTTTAGCGCTATGGTTAGGGCTTTTTATTTTGAGTGCATGGTACTTTATTCCGCGTTTATCTAAAGTATCTCAACAACAGGCAGATGCACGCGCAGTCATGACTGGCCGTGTAACCGATGCCTATACCAATATTCAAACGGTTAAATTATTTGCTCATGCGGGCCGTGAAAGCAAATACGCAAAACAGTCCATGGTCGAGTTTATGGAGACTGTATTTCGTCAGATGCGTTTGGGTACACAGTTTGAAATCAGTACCACGTTTTTAAGTGCAGTCTTGTTTATTGGTGTGATTGGAACAGCTGTCTGGCTATGGCTCAATGGTCAAGCTGCACTGGGTGTGATTGCTGCCACCACAGCTATGATTTTAAAACTCAACAGCATGTCTGAGTTTATGATGTGGCAAATGTCTATGCTATTTGAAAATGTAGGCACCATTCAAGATGGTATGCGTACTTTGGGTCGACCGGTAAGTATTCAAGACAAAGAAGATGCCAAACCATTACAGGTAAAATCGGGTGAAATCCGTTTTGAAAATGTCAGTTTTGCCTATTCAGATAAAAACGTGATCAGCCAATTTGATTTGACCATTCGTCCGGGTGAAAAAATTGGTGTGGTGGGCCGCTCTGGTGCGGGTAAATCGACTTTGATTCAATTATTACTGCATTTTTATGAGCTGAATCAAGGCCGAATCTTAATTGATGGCCAAGATATCAACGACGTTACTCAAGACAGCCTACGCGCCAACATAGCCCTAGTCACGCAAGATACTTCGTTACTGCATCGTACTGTTGCTGAAAATATTAAATACGGCAAGCCAGATGCTTCAGATGAAGAAATGTTCCATGCTGTTTCTAAAGCACAAGCGGATGAATTTATTCCACAATTAAGTGACTTACGCGGCCGTCAGGGCTATGAGGCTTATGTCGGTGAACGTGGTGTTAAACTCTCTGGTGGACAGCGTCAGCGAATTGCAATTGCCCGTGTATTCTTAAAGGATGCACCGATTTTAATTCTAGATGAAGCCACGAGTGCTCTAGACTCGGAAGTTGAGGCAGCCATTCAATCGAGTTTAGATGCGCTCATGGAAGATAAAACAGTGATTGCAATTGCACATCGATTATCTACAATTGCCCAAATGGATCGTTTGATTGTTTTAGATCAAGGACATATTGTAGAGCAAGGAACCCACGACGAACTGATCGCCCAAAATGGTTTATACGCACATTTGTGGAAACGACAAACAGGTGGCTTCTTGGTCGATGAATTAGAAACAGAGGAAAAAGAATAATGTTGTACCTGGAAGATCTTAAAGTGGGTGATCGTTTTATTAGTCGTGATTATGAAATGACCCTTGAAGAAATCACACAATTTGCCCAGCTTTACGATCCTCAGCCTTTTCATCTCGATGAAAAAGCTGCACAGAAGCATCCCGTCTTTCAGGGTTTGGCAGCCAGTGGTTGGCACACCTCTGCAGTGGTGATGCGTTTATGGACTGAGTGCTTTCAGGTTGCAGGTGGTCTCATTGGCTCTGAAACCAGTTTGCGCTGGCCACGTCCTACGCGTGTGGGTGATCTGGTGCATGTCGAAGTTGAAATCGCCAGTATTACCCCTTCAAAATCCAAACCAGATCGTGGTATCGTGAGCTACATCACACAAGCACTTAATCAACATGGCGATGTATTACTCATTTCAACCACCAAAATTCTTGTCTTTAAACGAGATAATTCAGTCATTAGTTAAAATTTTGTCTGACAATTTTCATTTTTTAAAATAATTTTCATGTAAATATAACAAACGGATGACTGTAGTCTATACGCATAACGGATTAGGAATGAAAATAAATTCAGCGCGTCAGGATCAAGGAATACCTGGTGTTTATGGCCTATTACTTTTAGACGTTGTGTCTCGATGGGGATACAACGATCAGACATTGTTTGCTCCTTTTCATCTGACCAGTGAGCAGCTTGCAGATCCGGAGTATCGTATTCCCATTCATATCGCCAATGAACTGGTGAAACATGCATTACGTCTTACCGGTGAAAGTACACTGGGATACCACCTTGGCCATCAGATGCGTATCTCTATTCATGGGTTTATCGGTTATGCCATCATGACTGCAAATGACATTACCGATGCACTGGCTTTGGCAACGCGATTTATTCAGCTTCGTATGCCCTTTTTACAGCTTTACTTTTCTACCTTTGGTCCAAAAGCCACTCTTCAGTTGCAATGTGATTTTGATTTAGAGCCTTTACGCACAGAAATTATTTTAAGTTTAACCATCGGTATTATGAGCATGGCCAGAGCGCTCACTGGGCGTGATGATTTAACCGGTGAAGTTGATCTGGATTTTGAACAGCCCTTTGGATTTGAAAAATATTTAAATAAAATGGCCATCAACATGCGATTTGATCAACCACATCTGATTTCAAGCTTTGACAAACAGTATCTTGGTTTAAAAATGGTCAATGCAGATCCGATTGCGAGTCAAATTGCGATTAATCAATGCGAAAGTGAATTGTCTGCTCTGGGTGAACGTCGTCGTTTAGCCATGCGTGTACGTGATATTTTGACCAACTCCGAACAACATTATTTGAGTATTGAGAGTGTGGCCGAACTGTTGCACATGTCTGATCGTACACTTAAAAGACAACTTGCAGCCGAAGGTACGTCATTTTCGACACTGGTTGATGAAGTACGTTATCGACACGCGACCTCGCTACTGTCTCGAACCGATTACAGTCTTGAGCAAATCGCAGATGAACTTGGATATTCAGATGTTGCCAATTTTAGCCGTGCGTTTAAGCGCTGGAGTGGACGAAGTCCAAGTAACTGGCGCAAAGACCCCTATCTATAAGCTTTTCATTTGCTTAAAAAACCTGTATAACCGCTATCAAAAATATTGAACTTTAGGATTGTGAGGAGCTGTTATGAACCATCCTTCTGAATTAAAGTATGCACGTACTCATGAATGGGCCAGAATCGAAGGCGATTTGGTTGTGACAGGAATTAGCGATCACGCTCAAGATGCACTAGGTGATCTTGTATATGTTGAAGTTCCTGAAGTGGGTAGCCGTGTTACTGCTGGTGAACAGGCAGGTGTAGTTGAGTCGGTTAAAACGGCTTCTGACATTCATGCGCCGGTGTCTGGTGTTGTGGTTGAAGTCAACACCGCACTTGAAGATGATCCTGATTTTATTAATGATGAGCCCTATGCTAAAGGCTGGATTTATAAAATTAAACCAGACAACCTGTCAGATGTAGATAATCTTTTATCGAATACAGATTACGAAGCAGGTTTATAACATAAAAAACAGGCACTTCTTCTAAAGTAGTGCCTGCCTTGCATTTTATTGCTTATGCCGATTCGAGTAACTGCTGTGCATTCAATTGCTGCGCTGCGCGCAAAAGTAGGCGTTCGGTTTTGTCCCACCCCAAGCAGCCATCCGTTACTGATTGCCCATACGTCATGTCACAAGAGATTTTCTGCTGACCATCCACTAAATGACTCTCAAGCATCACGCCACGTACATTGCTTTCTAAACGCTCTAAAATAATTTGTTCCAATACCTGTGGCTGATTCAATGGATTTTTTGAACTATTGCCATGGCTACAGTCAATCACCAACGCAGGCAATGTGCCATTGTGTTTTAATTTCATTTGATCAATTGCGTCAAGATCAAAGTTTGGTCCTTTGTTTGCACCACGTAAAATCAGGTGGGGTAAACGATTTCCATTGCTCATCAACACCGCAGGTAAACCTGATTGGCTCATCCCAAAAAATTGATGTTCATTTTTTGCCGATTGAATCGCATCTAATGCAATTTGAATTGAACCATCGGTGCCATTTTTAAAACCAATTGCAAATGGCATATGGCTCGAAATTTCTCGATGAATCTGTGATTCGCTGGTACGTGCGCCAATTGCTCCCCAAGCCAACAAATCGTCAAAATATGCTGTAGCCATTGGATTTAAAATTTCACTGGCAATTGGTAGACCTTTTTCAATGATATCAAGATATAAAGCACGTGACTGCTCAATACCACGCTGCATATTAGCCGATCCATCGAGATCCGGATCGTACATAAAGCCCTTCCAACCTACTGTGGTCCGCGGTTTTTCGATGTACGCACGCATCACCAGAAAAATCTGGTCTTTCACTTGTTGTTGTAATTCAATTAATCGTGATGCGTAGTCCAATGCAGAAACTGGATCATGAATCGAACAAGGCCCGGTAATCACCAATAGTCTTGGATCTTGACCCGATAAAATATTTTCAATGGTTTGACGATGCTCGGCAATTTGCTTCGCAAGTGGCGATGAGAGCGGATATTGTGCTTTTATTTGTTGTGGTAAACGAAGTTCGATTTCTTTTGAAGTGGTTTTTTCAATCAGATTATTTAGCGCGTTCATTGTAACTTCCTTTGGACTGAGTCGTTCAGTCCGATCTTTTATTTGAGCGATGTGGGACTATTGGATTGAGATTGCTGGCTAAAGTAAAACCAATAAACGTTGCTAAAATAAGTCGAGTTGAAATTAAACATGATGAATTCTCCAAAAAAGTTAAATAAAACAGCCATAAAAAAACCTGATCGGGGTTGCCGATCAGGTATTAACTTGAAGGGCAACCTTTTTGTTGCCCGAATGCAAACAGGCAACTATCTATATTGCCAAAAATAAAAATAAGCAGTGTGATGTACAGGTTGTTTTAACATGTCTGTTTCAATCAGGTAAAACGTATCTTGCCTCTAACATACGCGGACTCAAAACATTTGACAAGTGTTTTAGTAAAAAATAATTAATTGACGAGCATGTTCTTAATTGATTAATATCTAGCCATACCCTTCTTTATCTCGAGTCTCTGCCGATGAATTAAGTTCTTTTTTGTTTAACGTCATTTTTATTTGATGTACAAAATAGAACGCTATATCTATTCATGGTTCACTTGGCTCTACTTTTGTACATCCTGTTTTTTTGGAGGTCTTATGACCCAACAGGCATGTATTATTCATCAACTTCATTTTGAACTTGGTTCTACAGTTCTCTTTGATCAACTTGATTTCCAATTGAATAGACACCAGCTAACAGGCTTAATTGGACGTAATGGGCAGGGAAAAAGTCAACTTTTACAATGTCTTTTAACTCAAAAAAATATTACCGGACAAGTCGCTTGGAACTGTGCTTATGCTTTTTTACCTCAACAACATCAACTCACTAATCAAACGATCGCACAAGTATTACAGATTGAAGATACCCTCAAAGCCTTAAAACGTATCGAGTGCGGGCAAGCAACATTTGAAGATTATGATCTGGCTGAAGGTAACTGGAATCTGCCTCAATACTGGCAAGAGCAATTGAGTAAAGCCGGTTTAACCACAGCATTTGACTTTCCGATCACAGCTTTGAGTGAAGGACAAAAAACTAAACTGGCCTTATGTCGACTTTTTAATTTAAAAGATCACTATTTGCTATTGGATGAACCGAGTAATCATCTCGATGCATCTGGTCGCGATTGGTTAATTTCCAGCTTACTGGCGCATCCTATGGGAGCACTTGTAGCGAGTCATGATCGACAACTACTCAATCAAATGCAACATATATTGGCATTGGATAATTTTGGCCTGCATGCACATAGTGGAAATTATGCCAATTACAAGCAAATTACAGATACAGTTGAAGCTGCACTTGAGCTTTCGATTGATCAACACAAACGAGAGCTTAAGCAGCAAACGATCAAGCAGCACGAAACATTAATGAAGCAACAAAAAAAGCAAAGCACTGCAAAGAAAAAACGTAATAGCGGCTCCCAAGCAAAAGTAATTTTAGATTTTAAACAAAATAAGGCCGATCGACAGTTAGGACAGATCACTCGACAGCAGTATCGTCAGCTTGAATTTCAGAAAGAAGCGCTACGAGACAAAACTTCTCGACTTGAAGTCATCAAAGCGCAGCAATTCGAATTTTCATCTACCCAACCCCAATCAGGAGAATTGGTACGTCTTAATGATGTGTTACATCCATACCACTGCAATCTAACCTTTCATTTTGCATTACTAGCACATGAAAAATTGCATCTATGTGGTGAGAACGGTGCTGGCAAATCGACTTTATTACATTTGATTGCTCGTCTTCATACTTCTGATGACTCACTTTTTTTTAAACGGGCTCGCTGTTTGTACCTTGACCAAAGATTTAGTTTCCTCGATTCAAGATATTCTGCCGTAGAAAATTTACGTTTACTGAATTCTGAATATGACGAAGTATTCTGGCGAAACAAGTTAGGTCAGTTGCGTCTGCGGGGAGATAGCACACTCAGACCTACTGCCCAATTAAGTGGCGGAGAGCAACTCAAAGTGGCACTGACGGCTCTTGCCTATCCTGCTGAGTCAATTGATCTATTACTATTGGATGAACCCGAAAACTATCTTGATATTGTATCAAGGGAACTACTTGCATGTGCAATACGCGATTTTAAAGGTGCTGTTATTTTAGTCTCACATGATGTGGATTTCGTTCGGCAATGTGGTATTCACCAAGAAATTCATATGTCAGAAGTTATAAAGGCTTAAGTACATTTTGTACCTAAGCCTTGAGTTGGATTTAACAGACCAGAAGTCTTAAAAATGAATGACACTACGAATAGATTTACCTTCATGCATCAAATCGAATGCATGATTAATCTCATCGAGTGGCATGGTATGAGTGACAAAAGGTTCAAGTTGAATATCACCCTTCATCGCATCTTCAACCATTTTTGGCAGTTGACTACGACCTTTTACGCCACCAAAGGCAGTTCCCATCCATTTACGGCCGGTCACTAACTGAAATGGTCGAGTTGAAATTTCCTGACCAGATCCCGCAACACCAATAATCACAGACTGTCCCCAGCCACGATGTGCACACTCTAGAGCAGAGCGCATTACGTTGACGTTGCCAATACATTCAAATGAGTGATCTACACCCCAACCTGTCATTTCAACAATCACTTGCTGAATCGGTTTGTCGTATTCTTTTGGGTTTAAAAAGTCTGTTGCACCAAATTCTTTAGCCAATTCAAACTTATCTGGGTTGGTATCTACAACAATGATTCGTCCAGCTTTGGCCTGACGTGCACCCTGAACCACAGCCAGACCAATACCGCCTAAACCAAATACGGCAACAGAATCACCTTCTTGTACTTTTGCTGTATTGTGTACGGCACCAATTCCAGTTGTGACGCCACATCCAAGTAAACACACTTGTTCATGATTGGCTTCAGGATTAATTTTCGCCAGTGAAACCTCAGCCACCACCGTATATTCACTAAAAGTTGAGCAACCCATATAATGATAGATTGGCTCTCCATTATAAGAAAAACGCGTGGTGCCATCTGGCATAACACCTTTACCTTGTGTTGCACGAACAGATACACACAGATTGGTTTTATTCGATTTACAAAATAGGCACTCACCGCATTCTGCTGTGTAAAGTGGAATTACATGGTCACCCGGTTTTACACTGGTGACACCCTCTCCCACCTCGACTACCACACCAGCACCTTCATGCCCCAAAATGGCAGGAAATACACCTTCAGGATCATCACCTGAAAGAGTGAAAGCGTCGGTATGACACACGCCTGTATGTGTCACTTTAATTAGCACTTCCCCTGCCTGAGGCGGTGCTACATCGACTTCTACAATCTGTAAAGGTTGTCCCGGTCCAAATGCTACGGCCGCACGTGATTTCATGTGTATCTCCTGATTATTTTAAATAGGATTTTAAGATCTTACTAATTTCGACAAGCTCGGTACTTCGTTCTTGCTCGGTGGTATCGCCAGCAACCAGCGTATCTTTCAAATGTACCTCGAGCATTTCATTCATTAAGCCATTCATTGCACCACGTGTCGCACAGATCTGCTGAAGAATATCGGCACAAGCCGTATCGCCTTCAAGCGCGCGCTCAATGGCCTGCACTTGGCCCTGAATTTTTTTTACACGAAGAATAATTTTTTTCTTGTCTTCAATTTGCTTTGGCATAAACAATCACTTTGCACTGATTTATATACTATACCCAAGTATAGTAATAAGTAAAACATAAAACTTGTGAGAAATTTATTTATGAAGAACGGAAATTTTTGATCCTTGATGTCTGACTTGATATGCTTAAGATGAAAATAGCGTTGAATCGACAATAAAAATACAAATTGATGTTCTAATTCTGGAAAATATCATGTGGTGGATTCATCAAACTCAAAACTTTTTAAGATATTTTTTGATTTTAAGTTTTAGCTTGATCTCGATGGGATTACAAGCTTCACAAAGCGAGAAAAATTTGATTGAACAAAGTACGTGGCTTAACGATCCATCTGCCCAGCAAAAGATTCAGCAAGGCCTCACGGCCTATGTTGCACTCGATGATGCCTTTATTAGTATTGCCTCACGGATTTATCTGATTCGAAAGGCCAAACATACGATCGATTTGCAGTATTACATTTGGCACAATGACTTTGTGGGTCAGTTAATGCTTCACGAATTACTCAAGGCAGCAGATCGCGGTGTAAAAGTTCGGCTTTTGATTGATGATCAAAACGGTACACAGCTTGATTCAACAATTCAGGCGCTGGCACAACATCCAAACATTGAGTTTAAATTTTTTAACCCCTATCGATTTCGACATTTTAGAGCTTTAGATTTTATTTTGCGGCCATATGAGATTAATCACCGCATGCACAACAAACTTATTGTTGCTGATGATCTGATTGCTGTAACAGGTGGACGCAATATCAGTAGTGAATATTTTGAAGCCAGCTACAAGTTTCAGTTTACCGATCTAGATATTCTGTTTTACGGCACGGCAGCAGCACAAGCAAAGCAGACTTTTGAAAATTTTTGGACGTCTTCGCGCTCCGTCAATGCAACACATATATTAAAAACGTCCACACCTCAAGATTTAATCAATTTACGTCAAACCTACCAAGAAAATGAACGTATTGATACGCCGACTGAAGATAAAATCAATGACGCGCAAGCAGAGCTAAATCAGCTCTTAAAACAAGGTTATACTGTAAATTGGGCTAAGGCACATTTTGTAGCCGACTCACCCAAGAAAATCTCACGGACGGCCAAAGGTCAAGAGCTGATTTATAATCAGATTTTTGCACTCATGGGCCATCCAAAACAGCATCTGGAGCTGGTATCGGCTTACTTTGTCCCTACTCAAGCCGGTGCAGACTATTTGGGTCAATTGAGTCAGAAGCGGGTCGATATACGCGTGCTGACCAATTCGTTTGCCGCCAACGACGTGGCGATTGTGCATGCATTTTATAGTCAGTATCGTCGGGAGTTGCTTCAAAACGGCATTAAACTTTATGAGTTTAAGCCGATTATTGAGCGTACACGCCCAACATGGTACGAAAAAATGACCGGCCGCGTCATTCCGGCAAAAGGCAAAAAAAGCTCAAGCTTGCATGCCAAATTTTTTGATGTAGATGGGAAAGTCTTTATTGGATCATTTAATTTTGATCCTCGATCTGCCTATATCAATACAGAGGTCGGACTGGTGGTTGAGTCGGAAGCACTGCAAGCCCAAATTCAACAGGTTTTAGATGAGTATCTACCCGTGATTGCCTATGAGCTTAAATTAGATGCTTCAGGTGAATTGATCTGGCTCGATCACCAAGCCAATGGTCAGACTATCGTTTATCGTCATGACCCACAAACCACTCGCTTTCAGCGCTGGATAATGAAATGGATGGCATATTTACCAATTGAGTGGATGATGTAACTCTAGAGTAAGCCTGTAGCTTCAAATAGTGCTGCATAAGCGTGTGCTTTTTTTTCTAATGCCAGTGGGTATGCTCTAGAAGATGATGGCATTCGATATAAATTGAATTTACGCTGTAAAAATATCGTTTCGCTGGGCGTACCAATGACAGGTTTTGTGGTAGATGGCTCAAAAGACTGCATCAAGGTGTCGGTGGCCTTGTCTCCAGTGGTCACAATGGTACTGCACACTGGAATCTGACGCAGTAACTGCTCAACGTCGGTGGGTGTCACAATGTCTAAAAACTTATCAGAGGCGTTGCCTTTCAATCGTTTTACTTGATAGGCCGTATCAAAAATGGCAATTCCTTTTTCTGTCAAAAAATGCCGAATTTTATCTTCATGAAAATTTTTATGTTCAAGATTTAAAAAGTAATCTTTATTATTAAAAAAGATTAGACCAAAAATACGCCACATGTCATTTTGATAATTAGGATAATAAAAGTCCATTTTCCAACGTTCTTTTGGAGGTGGGAAGCTACCCAACATCAATAACTTTGCGTTGACGGGTAAAAATGGCGCGAGCGGATGTGTTTCAATCTGTGAAATTTCGTCTATGCTCATAAAGCTTGAGATATAAGTAAGTTATTGGGTATTTTAACTGATCATCGGCTTATTTTTCTCAAGTTCATATCGTAATTTTCAGTACTAATTAATTAGTGATATCAGCATGAATACGTGAATATTTCTATACAATAACTTAAACGAATTAGATTTTCTTAACACACTTCATGTATTCAGTTAAAATTTTATATAAATTAATCTTAATTCAAGAAAAATAAGATAAAGTTAAATAGCATCAATACGTTAATACAAGAAAGTGAGTAACTTTAAAATGACAATTCGGTTTGTTGAAGCCACTGATTTTGAGGCTTGGTTGACTCTTTGGAAAGGTTATCAAGAATTTTATCAATCATCGATTGATGATCAAGTGACACGCATTACCTTCTCACGTTTTCTTTCAGAACAAGAACCGGTGTACTGTTTAGTGATTGAAGATGAATCACTAAAGATCATTGGATTTGTACATTATATTTTTCATCGTAGTACATGGTCAGAAGGCAATTACTGTTACTTGCAAGATCTATTTGTCGATCCTGCACAACGAGCTTCAGGTATTGGTCGTAAACTCATCGAAGAAGTGTATAAGATTGCAGAAGAAAAGAAATGCTCACGCGTTTACTGGCTCACGCAAGAAACCAATTATCAAGCTCGAATGCTCTATGATCGAATCGCAGACAATTCTGGCTTTATTCAATACAGAAAATTATTTCATTAAACTCATCAACTACCGATCGCGTTGCATTCAATGAGCAGCGCGATCTTTTTGTATTTTCATTTATCCACTCAGTTTATTTACTACTCTAAGCGGTAATACTTTCATAGCCAATGCAATTGGTCGCCATGGCCACTCCGGTACGTAGGCTTTAACCGGTTCTTTTTCGATGGCCTTTACTAAAAGGCGTGAGCCAGTTGCTTCATCAACCTCAAATGGTAAATGTTTTGCGCCTTCATTCAGCTCTGTTCGAATATATCCCGGAAATATGGTCGAAATCTTAATAGGCGTATCAATTAACTCGGCTCGAATACCTTCTGCTAAGTGTGCAATACCCGCCTTACTGGCAGCATAAGCAGAAAGATGCTTCGGGAGCCCTCGAATGGCACTGACCGATGAAATCACCACCAAGTGTCCTGCATTTTGCTGTCTAAAAATTTCAACTGCAGCCTCGCATTGTGCCAAAGCTGAAATGAAATTGGTTTCCGCTGTGGCACGATTGACTTCAAAATGTCCTTTTCCTATACGACGTCCTTCTCCTACACCTGCATTTACAATAATTCGCTCCAAACGACCAAAGTCATGCTGGAAAGCTTTAAAGACTTCAAATACCTGCTGGTAGTCAGTTACATCGAGTGATCGGGTTTTTACGATAATGCCGTATTGTGCCTCTAACTCTGCTTTTAATACATCGAGTCGCTCAAGCCGCCGTGCGCAAATCGCAAGGTTATACCCTTTTTTTGCAAACTCTCGCGCCATGCCTGCGCCTAAGCCTGAACTCGCACCTGTAATCAGTATTGTTTTTGCCATTTAAAAAGTATCCTTTATATCCATGTGAGTAAGTCACGGTTTTTTGCTTTTATAAAATGATGCTCATTGAGACTTAAAAGTTGTGGCTCATTCCCTACTAGTCTTAATGTTGTTATGCTGGCATTGGTAATGGCCCAATTCAGTGCAAAAGTTCGGTTGGGATTGAGTTCGAGAATTTTTCCAGCAGCAACTGATACCACACCCCCAGAGGTAAATACGACAGCATATCTGGGCTTTAAAACTGAAAGCTCATTACATAGTTGCGCTAAAGTTGTTTCAACTCGAGATTTGAAATCTGGCCACGATTCTTCGTACTCGTGATGAAACGCGCCATCTGTCCATCTGGAAACTGCATTTTCAAAAATTTGCCCTAGATAGTCTCTCGGATTAGATGCTTTGGCGACCTCTTGTTTAAGTAATTCAGGTTGTTTAAAGCGTGGGTCGTAATTTGCAAATACCTGTTGATGATTAAACTCATTCCAGCCCGCATGGGTATGAATATTCGCTTCGGGAAAACACTGCTTAAGCGCACCTTGCGCCGTTTGCATATGGCGTTTCATTGTACCTGCCACCACATAAGGCGCTTCACTTAAAATTTGTTTGAAATACTGACCCAGTAATTCTGCTTGAGACTGCCCTGTAGGAGATAATTCATCATAATTTGCTTTACCAAAGGAAGCCTGACCATGACGAACCAGATAAATTGTGGTCATTTCTTTAAGATTCCTTGAACTTTGTGAAGATATTTGGTGTTGATCTTGCTGTGTTTGAACTTATCGGCAGCAATTAATTTTAAAGCACGGATATGAAGTGCGTGAATCACAATCCAGAAATCCTTAAAAGCCTGATTTTTAGTCTGTTTATGAAAATATCGGTAATAAATTTGCTGTGCAATCACAGCCAGGCGAAAAACACCGAATACCTCATAAAACGTCCAGTTCGTTGTATCTAAACCGGTCTGACGCATGTAATAGTCCACCACTTGTTTGCGAGTGAACATTCCTTTTAAATGTGTGGGCTGACGACGAGTCGATTTGAAAATCATGTTGTCTGTTTCTTCTACCCAGTAAGCCAACGCATTTCCCAAATCCATGAGTGGATCGCCCAGTGTCGCCATTTCCCAATCGAGTACGCCTATCACATTTGTTGGTGACTCAGGATCAAGGATCACATTATCAAATCGCCAGTCATTATGAATAATGCAAATTTTTGATTCTCTAGGTGTGTTGTCTTTTAGCCACTGTCGAACATATTCAAACGATGGCACATTGATGGTTCTTGCTTTTTCATAACGTTTATCCCATCCCTCGACCTGCCGCTGGCAATAGCCTTCACCTTTGCCCAGATCTTTTAACTCAGTCCCTTCATAAGGTACTTGGTGGAGTTCAATTAACCGATCCAGTACATTTCGACAGAGTTGATTGATTTGTTCTTCATTTAATTCAAGTTCCGGCGGAAGTTTTGCACGAGGTATAATTCCTTCGATACGCCGCATCACATAAAAGTCACAACCGATCACATGCGGATCTTGGCACAATGCAATCATCTCAGGCACTACTGGATAATAGGCTGCCAAGTGTTTTTGTACAAAAAATTCTCGTGCCATATCATGAGCAGATTTCGCTTTAGTACCGTTGGGTGGGCGCCGTAAGATCAGATCCACATTATGGTATTTCAGCCGATAGGTCCAGTTGGATGCGCCGCCCGTGTATTGTGTCAGCTCTACCTGTCCTTCAAGTAAGATTCCTTGCTGTTTTAACCATGATTCAATCGCATGGATGTCTAACTCTTCTCCCTCTTGAACCGAACCACCCAAATCAATAACTGACATAAATTTTCCTTATTTTTTATTGTGAAGGTTTCGACCGGCCATAGCCACGTTTCGCAAGCTCTAACCGAGCAATCATGCCTTTATGCACCTCATCTGGCCCATCGGCCAATCTTAGACTTCGTGCATGAATAAAAAAGGCAGATAGCATGGTATCGCGTGAAAGCCCAGCTCCGCCATGGACCTGGATTGCCATATCTACTACTTTTTCTAGTACATTGGGTGCAACCAACTTGATGGCTGAAATTTCTGTGAGCGCAGCCAAAGTTCCATAAGTATCCATTTTAAATGCTGTATATAAGGTAAGTAAGCGTGCTTGATCAATTGCAACGCGTGCCTCTGCGACGCGTTCGAGATTTCCGCCCAGTTTGAGCAACTCTTTACCAAACGCCGTACGTGACATACCTCGATCAATCATTAACTCGAGTGACTTTTCTGCGGCTCCAATGCATCGCATACAATGGTGAATACGCCCGGGGCCTAATCGCCCTTGTGCAATTTCAAAACCTTGACCTGCACCGCCGATAAAATTTTCTATAGGGACTCGTACCTGATCAAAAATAACTTCTCCATGACCATGCGGTGCATCATACTCCCCAAAAACAGACAACATTCGCTGGATTTTGACACCGGGTGTATCAAGCGGTACCAGCACCATCGAATGCTGATGATGTCGATCTTTACTGGTATCAGGCGTATGTGCCATAAAAATGATGAGTTTTGCATTTGGGTCACCTAAACCTGATGACCACCACTTTCGACCATTGAGTACAATTTCATTACCTTCAATCACCGCGGTTGCTTGCATATTGGTTGCATCACTTGAAGCAACATCAGGTTCAGTCATACAAAAAACGGAACGAATTTTGCCGTTTAAAAGCGGCATGAGCCAATCATTTTTTTGCTGCTCAGTACCATAGCGCCATAGCAACTCCATGTTGCCGGTGTCTGGTGCACTACAGTTAAATACAATCGGTGCCAAAAGGCTTCTACCTGTTAACTCTGCTATGTGTGCATACTCCTGAACAGATAGCCCTGCGCCAAGCTCCCTGTCGGGTAAGAAAAGATTCCATAAACCCGCCGCTCTGGCTTTGGCTTTCAATACTTCAAGCTGCTCTGGCCAAACCCAAGTCGTCCAGTCACCGTTGGGATTCATTTGATGTACATCATCCCAAAACTTTAATTCAATCGGTTCTATTTCGTTATGAATGAAGTCTCGTGTTCTATTCACAAAATCTTGAGCACGCTCTGAAAGTTTAAACATTTTTATTCCTAATTCGTTGTGTTTATCCTTTACTCACCATAAACGTAAATTTATTATGCATGAAATGATTTTATTAAATACTTCACTATGAATGAAATTCATAAGTTTGATACTGCGCAACACTACCTAGATCTAAGCTTATTTCATCGCATTGATATCAACTTATATCCACTGTTTGTTGCAATTTTTGAACAAAAAAGTATTTCGAGAGCCGCGCAAAGTTTATCCATTAGTCAATCGGCTGCCAGTCATGCTTTACAGCGTTTAAGAGTTCAACTTGAAGATGAGGTATTTATACGTCTCGGCAATAGCATGCAACCTACACCATTTGCAGAACATATCTATCCTGTCATTAAAAACGCACTGATTCTTTTTCAAAATATTAGTCAACAAAAAAAGAGTTTTGATCCGAGCCTCATTAAAACATTAAGAATTGCTATCCATGACGAGATTGAACCACTTGTTTTGCCTAAAATCATTCAGCATTTTGAACAGATCGATCAAAATATTGAGTTTAGTAGTATCAAACTCAATCGAAATACCATTCAAAATGATCTATTAAATCAACAGCTCGATTTTATTATCGATGTAGAGTCGCCAACGCATGACAGCATTGGTTTTCAAGCTTTACTGAAAGATCATTATGTTATTTGCAGCCAACAATCTGTCATGAATGCTGAAATTTATCAATCCGGTCTGCATATTGGGGTATCTTCACGCCGTACAGGTACACTGCTTGAAGATGTGTATCTTCATCGGCAAGGTATTCATCGTGAAATTTTTTTACGTTGCCAGCATTATTCGACAGCACTCAAAATTTTAGAATATAACCGTGATGCAATATTAACTTTACCAAGTGCAGTATTGAGCCATTTGTCTTACGCAACCAATTTGACGATTCATTCAATACCTTTTGAATTGCCCATTTTTACGATTGGTATTTATTGGTCAGATGCATTGATTGATAATTTGAGATATGAGTTTTTAAAAAAAGAAATTATTTCATTATTTACTTAGGCTATTTTAAATGATAAATCGAGTATAGATTATTTCAACTATCTCGATTTATCATTTTGATCAGTTACTTGAAAATTTTAAAGCGTGTTTCATCGTCAATATATGACTTTTCGGCAGCTGGTGCATCAATTGAACCAAATACCAATTGTGCACGTAGTTTCCAGCTCGATGGAACAGCCCATTCAGCATGGACTTTGTCATCGACGATAGGATTATAGTGCTGTAAAGATGCCCCTACATTTTCAGCTGCAAGTGCTGTCCATACTGCAAGTTGCGCCATAGCAGTCGAATGCTCGGACCAAACCGGAAAATTATCTGCATACAAGGCAAATTTCTCTTGAAGCTCTTGAATGACATTTTGATCTTCAAAAAATAAAATAGTTCCCACCCCTGCTGCAAAGCTATCCATTTTCTTGCAGGTTTTTTCTGCTGCAGCTTCATCTGTGGCGTATTCTTTGAGTTTTTCTTTGACGAATCCCCAAAATTTTTCATGTTCTGCATCAAATAAGATAACTGCTCGAGAAGATTGAGAATTAAACGAAGATGGGCTTTGGCGTATTGCTTCTTGAATGAGTTCAGTTAATTGTTCTGGCGTTTGCTGAATATTTTTGCCGATAGCGTATATGGTGCGACGATTTTGAATTAAGGATATTACTGGATTGGTCATGTGCTCAAATTCCTTGCTGCAGCAATGGTAATAAATGGAAAAACCACTATTTTTATAGCATGATTTATGCCAGATCGCTGCACAAGGTATTTGAATTTATACGATATATTTTTTACTTTTTGTTCAACGATTAAAGTTTTACAAGTAGAACATTCGAGCTCACTTCATCTTTCCAGAGTTCGCGTAATGTTGGTAAATAAAATTTTTCACCAATCTCGGATAGTTCTGCATCGATTAAAGTGTGTACTTCATGAATAAAAATGTAGTCCAGCTCGACCATACTTAGTTTTGTATGGCTGGCACCCATTTGCTTACGTTTGGTTTGTGCTTGTTTAAGCACCTGATTGGTAAATTCTTTATCTTTATATGCTGTTAATGCATTAAGGCGTAATTCGATTACACCCCATGCCTCTACAAGTTTCTTGAATGTGGTGAAATCTTTCGATGTAGATTCCCATGTAACATTTTCAAGATTATTGTCTTCGGGTAATACAGGAAGTAGTAAATCAGCGGTACTTGGAAATATTTTTTTTAGATTAATTAAAAATTTAACAGGTTGATCACTCGGATAATCACGAAATTGAACATTTTTTTGAATATCTGTTAAATACACGTCAAGCATGGGAAATTTCATCAGCAGTCTTTATCAGGATGTCACATTGTACGTGTTTGCTCGTCAGATAAAAACTGCTGATGTGTGATTTCAGTGCAATTGCAAGTTATTTTGCATTAGGTGAAACCATTTTTTCTGGACGAACAATTTCATCAAACTGTTGTTCGCTCACCAATTCAAGTTCAACTGCCACTTGTTTAAGGGTTTTATTTTCTTTGTAGGCAGTTTTGGCGACCTTCGCTGCATTCTCATATCCAATTACAGGGTTTAATGCAGTGACCAGCATCAATGAATTATGCAAGAAGTGATCGATCTTATCTCGATTTGGCTCAATACCCACCGCACAATGATCATTAAAGCTATTACATGCATCGCCTAAAAGCTGAATAGACTGTAATAAGTTAAATGCAATTACTGGCATAAATACGTTCAGCTCAAAGTTACCAGATGCACCTGCTACATTGATCGTGGTGTCATTACCAAGTACCTGAGCAACCACCATCGTCATGGCTTCACTTTGTGTCGGATTAACCTTACCCGGCATGATACTTGATCCTGGTTCATTTTCTGGAATACGAATTTCACCAAAACCACAGCGTGGACCGCTCGCCAGCCAACGAACATCATTGGCAATTTTATTTAAACTGACTGCCAATGTTTTAAGCGCGCCCGATGCAAATACAGCCGCATCGCGCCCTGCGAGTGCTTCAAATTTATTTGGTGCAGTGACAAAAGGTAAACCTGTTTGCTTGGCCAACTCGGCAGCAGCCTGAACTGCATAATCAGGATGAGCATTTAAGCCAGTGCCTACAGCCGTTCCACCTAAAGGTAATTCGTATAAGCCTTCCAGTGCTTGTTTTAAACGGTGCAAACCATGTTCAAGCTGAGAAACATAACCAGAAAACTCTTGCCCGAGTGTGAGTGGGGTTGCGTCTTGTAAATGAGTGCGTCCGATTTTAACAATGCCATTAAATTCATCAGACTTTTGTTGCAACGTCGCTTTTAGGCGTGTTACTGCAGGAATAAGCAATTCATTGATCTGAAGGCTTGCAGCCACATGAATCGCGGTTGGAAACGAATCATTGGTCGATTGAGCACGGTTGACGTGATCGTTAGGATGTACAGGTGACTGTGATCCTAATGCATTTCCCAATTTTTGATTGGCAATATTTGCAATCACTTCGTTGCAGTTCATATTGCTTTGCGTACCAGATCCTGTCTGCCAGACCACCAGTGGAAATTGTGAGTCCCACTTCCCTTCAATTACATCATCTGCCGCATCAACAATATAAGCAGATAAATCTTGAGGTAATTGGCCCAAGCTTGCATTGGTGATGGCTGCAGATTTTTTCACTAAACCCATCGCACGAATCATGGCACGAGGTAAACGCTCTTGACCAATTTTAAAGTTTTGCAAACTACGTTGCGTTTGAGCTCCCCACATTGCATCGTTTGGGACTTCGACTTCACCCATCGTGTCGTGTTCAATTCGAGTTTGCATAAAAACCTCTATTATCCATAATGATTAATGACAAGTACGGGCTAGAGCAACCGTTACGATTACTTGGCTGGTCATGAAATACTAATAAAGCCAGCTCAATTTGTAAATAAGAATCATTTTTATTACATTTTAAGTGTATTTTGATAGAACTGCCATTGGTGCTCAAGCATTTGCTGTAGAGTACGTTTCGGTTTCCAGTTCAATGTTTTTTCAGCTTTGCTGATATCTGCACCAAGTTGTGCCAATTCGTCTACAGCAAACATGGCATCGTGTGTATTAATCTGAGTTTGAGTAATGGTACTTATTTGCGCAAGTAGAGATTGAATCGAAGTCACATGATCATGTGCGATATTAAATGCTTCACACGTATGCTCTTGATGGTTGAGCCAGTATAAACTTGCGAGTACGGCTTCACATGCATCGAGCACATGCAAAAAACTTCGTTCTACGGTTTGATCATCGGTAAGAGCTTGATGCTGTAATTCCAGATAATCCCGTTGCATGGCGGCAACCTGCATCGCGAGTGGAATAATATTTTTTGGTAATTGAGGCACCATTTCTCCGAGTACCCCATGTTCAAAGGCACCGGCAATATTGGAAAGTCTCAAGATGGCGATTTTCCATTCATGATCAGTTTTATACGTATCTCGTATGATTTCTTCAATCATTTGCTGAGATTTAATATATGGATTGGGATAAGTGGTATTAAAAGACGTATCTTCTGTAAGATTTAATCCAGAAGCGCCATACACCGCTAAGCTTGAGAGGTGAACCAGTTTTCTTACGCCTGTACGCTGCATAGAACGCAACAAGCTCATGATACAACTGACGTTGTCATTATAATACTCAAGCGGTTTAAGCTTGGATTCTTCGAGTGCTTTAAAACCTGCGGTGTGTACGACAGCATCAATGGAATATTGCTCAAAAACTTTATTTAATGCGGGTGTGTTGCGAACGTCCACTTTCACAAATGGCACGTACATACCGGAAATATATTCTAATCGTTCTAATGTTTGTAAAGATGCATTGGCCAAGTTGTCGACCAATATAACCTCTTGACCTTGAGCCAGAAGACTCAAAGCAATGTGTGACCCAAGAAAGCCTAAACCACCTGTCACTAAAATCATTGTATACTTACCTTTTTATAATGTGTAAATAGCTCATCTGTTATCAGACGCATGGCTACAGTGAAATTTCAATGAGTACATTAGTTTTAATTACTGCTGCACCGACATCGGTTCATGCATGGCATGCCCTTGGTTTAGTTCAGGCACTTCAGGACAAAAATGAAGTGTTCCGAGTGTTCTTTTATCAAGACGCTGTTCATGTTGCAAACGATTTGCAGTGGGTGCCCGATGATCAGCGTCGTTTGACTCAAGAATGGCAAAAGCTCTCAATACGACTCCCTGTTTGTGTTAGTGCTGCACTAAACCGTGGAATTACAGATGAAGAAAATGCTAAACGCCATCAACTCACGCATTACAACTTGGCTCAGGGATTTGAACTGGTTGGTTTAGGTGAACTTGCAGATGCCGTAGAATCTTCTACACGTCTAATTCAATTTTAAGCAGCTTTTTATTTCTAGAGTGTTGCTTTTAAAAGGTATATTGTGTGAAATCTGTACTCGTTATTTTAACCCAGTCTAATTTAAGTCAGTTACAGGTCAACGAAAGCCTGTCTGCGACGATGGTTTTAGCCACTTTTGGCTCTAATATCAGCGTTTTACTTCAAGATGCAGCCCTAACGCTGTTAAAAGAAGACCAAAGCTTTGATCAGCTCATTCATGCCTTTAAACCCGCTTCAAGTATGCTGGAAAGTTTTGAATTTTATGACTTAACGCCCATTTTAGTTGAATCAAAATATCAGCAACATGCGTTTGTTAGAAATTCTTCACAAGACATCGAGTTTGTCGAATTCAATGCAAGCCTGATTCAATCCTTTGATTATGTTTTATATTGGTAATTTCCAAAGATGAACAACACAATTTACCTCATACAAACTTCTTTTGCATCGACTGCTTCTGCTTTAAATAAAGTACAACAGGTCTTTGTGGAAGGTGATCAAATCGTGATCATGGGCGAAGCATTGTCGGCACTCACCAGCGAGAATATGCGTTCTTTTCAGTCGTATTACTGTTTAAATAACGAACGGACTCTTTTAAATCCTGATCTTAGTTCCGCTATAATTCCCCTAGATTACAGTGCATTTGCGGACTTAATTTTGCAATACAAACGTAGTGTATCTTTTAAATAATTTGATTTTTGCTTAGGCTATTTTATGCGCTTAGATCTTGATCAAGATGGACATCTTGTCGATTACACCATTTGGAATAAAGACGTGGCTCAAGAGCTTGCTCGTTCTTTAGATCTTGAATTGACTGAATGGCACTTTAACGTTTTAAATGCAGTCCGCCAGTTTTATCAAAAGTTCGGACACTCTCCTGCAACGCGTCCTCTGATCAAATATCTAATGAAAACGGTAGATGCCAATATTGATAATGCAGTGTTACAGCAAGCGTTTAAAACAGGTCTTGTTGCACGCCATTTAAGCCGTTTGGCTGGTATTCCAAAACCTGCTAATTGCTTGTAATCGATTAGGCAAATTTCTTGGCAGATGCCACACAACAAATGACGCCTGCTGTGATAATAAGCATGTTGGCACTAATTGGTTCATGTAATATCACCGCTGCAAGTGCTAGGCCCATAAAGGGTTGCAATAATTGCAATTGCCCTACACTTGCAATACCGCCTTTTGATAAACCATAGTACCAGAAGAAAAATCCGATCAGCATGCTGAAGATCGAGATGTATAAAACAGCTACCAGACCAGATAAAGTCAATTTATCTAGTATTTCACTAGAATAATTATAGATCGTTACTATAAGCATTACAGGTAATGAAATAACCAGCGCCCAGCAAATGACCTGCCATCCCCCTATTTTTTTCGCAAGATTCGCCCCTTCAGCGTATCCAAATCCGCATAGTATAATTGCACAAAGCATATATAAAATCCCAAAAAAGCTTTGCGTATTCAGCGATATATCTAACAAAATATATAAAACAACCAATCCGCTTCCAAATAATGAAAACAGCCAAAATGTCAGTTGAGGTCGCTCATTTGAACGCAGGACTGCGAATATGGCAGTGCTTAAAGGAAGCAATCCTATAAATACAATCGAAAAAGCCGCACTAATATGTTGCAGTGCTAATGCTGTAAATAACGGAAATCCCACAACAACACCAACCGCGACATATACTAAATTCTCGTAATCACGTTTTGATGGTCGCTTAGCTTTTAAGATTTTTAACAAGACCATAGCAACAATACCCGCAATAACAGCACGAATTCCTGTTAAAAACCAAGGATTAAAATCCATAACAGCAATACGTGTTGCAGGTAAAGATCCGGAAAAGATTACAACACCGATTAAACCACTTAACCAAGCTAAAAATTGAGAATTCATGATGACATCGCATTTTATAGAATGTCTTTTTATAAACTTATGTTAAGTTGGTACAAAGATACAGTGCAGTACAATTTATAAAAACTGTACTGGATTAAAATTCAATACAGTAATTGGTTTAACATGACTAAAATTGAACACGTAATACGTTATATCGATTCTGAACTTAAAAGTCGCCGGCTCACACCAGGTATGCGACTACCATCTGTTCGACAACTGGCCAAACAGCTTGATTTTTCTGTATCTACAATTGTTTGTGCTTATGAGCGGATGTTATCTACTGGCCAGATAGAGTCTCGTGCAGGCTCTGGATTTTTTGTTAGCGCACCACTAGAACCTTTAAAGCTTTCAAATATGGAGCCGATACAGGTTAAACACCTTGATCCACTTCGGCTATCTCGCGAACTCTTAGAAGCATCTCCATCATTAATAAAGCCGGGATGCGGCTGGCTCCCAGATAGCTGGATGCCTCATGAAGCTTTAAGAAAAGCAATCCGTGACGTTTCTAAAGAATCGACCTTTGAATTAATGAATTACTCCTCGCCATTAGGGTTTAATTTGTTACGTGAATTGTTGGCAAGACGCTTGCAAAGTAAAAGTATATTTGTAAGTCCAGATCAAGTTTTGCTGACCGATTCAGGTTCATATTCAACCGATCTACTTTGTCGTTTTTTACTCAAACCGGGTGATACTGTTTTAGTCGATGATCCTTGTTATTTTAACTTTAAGGCGTTACTTAAGGTGCATCAAGCCAAAGTCATTGGTATTCCATATACTACAGATGGCCCAAATATTGAGGCCTTTCAGCAAGCCATCACACAACATCAACCGCGGTTATATATTACGAATTCAGGTATTCATAATCCTACAGGCGCTATGCCTTCATCTGCGACGGTTCATCAACTGGTTTCTTTAATTACACAAGCGAATATGATTGTAATTGAAGACGATATTTTTTCAGATTTTGAAAATAAACACTCACCTCGCTTTAGCGCACTTGACGGCCTTACAAACAGTATTTATATCGGCAGCTTTTCCAAAACATTATCAGCTTCATTACGCTGCGGCTATATTGTGGCAAAACCTGAGTGGATTAATGATTTAATTGATCTCAAAATTGCCACAAGTTTCAGTCATAATAATTTTTCAGCACATGTTTTGTATAAGGTGCTCACAGATGGAAAATACCGTAAACATCTTGAGCAGTTGAATACGCGCTTGGCAAATGCTATGGACATATCGATAAATACACTTGAACAAATGCAAATTCGTCCATGGATAAAACCACAAGCAGGAATGTTTCTATGGTGTGAGTTACCTGCTTATATTGATCTTCATCGACTACAACAGTATTGCACAGAGCAAGGTGTCGTTCTTGCTTTAGGTGAAGCGTTTAGCACATCAGGTTTATTCAAACAATTTTTAAGATTTAATGTCGCCCAATGTGTTCATTACGATGTATTTAAAGTATTACAAGCAGGTTTACTTGCATCAAAACTTTAATCGACTTATATGAATGATTATTTGATTGACTGACTTATGTATCGCTGTACTGCAATATCCCCCGTTCCATAGTCACAATGGGCGCATTGAGATAATCTAGCTCTTCTGGATGATGTGTAACGTAAATGATTGGAATATTTAATTGCTGCTTAAGCTCGTACAAAAAAGGCAAAAGCTGATTTTTTAAGTGTCGATCCAAACCTGTGAGTGGCTCATCCAGTAATAAAAGCTCAGGGGAAGCCAGTAAAGCTCGCCCAATCGAGACTCGCTGTGCTTCCCCACCAGAAAGCTGTAAAGCTTTACGACTAAGCAATGCGTCTAGGCTAAGTAGCTTTACAATCTGCTCAAAACTGAATTTTTGCGGACGCTTCTTATTAAACCGCAACGCATATTCAAGATTTTGTCTTACGTTTAAATGTGGGAAAAGCTGCGCCTGTTGGAAAATCAATCCAATATGACGTTGGTGCGTAGGTACAAATTGCTGCTCGGCTGTATTGACCAAAACACGCTCATTGAAAGTGATCTCACCGTCATAAGGCTTCAAAACTCCCACCATATTTTTTAAAAACGTACTTTTTCCAGAACCAGACGGGCCTAGAATCCCGAGTAAGTTATGCTTAAGTGTTAAATCAACATGAAGCTGAAAATCACGCTGGACGTAATTAAAATGACAGCGCAGATTCATGGCGTTAACCTTTGCTGATAACGTTTTAAAATAAGATGATTGGCCACCAGTGCAGCAAACGCCAAACCTACGGAGAGTAGTACTAAACGCATTGCCATGCTTTCGCCATCCGGTTGTTGTAGTAACGAATAAATTGCGATGGGTACAGTGCGGGTTTCATCTGGAATATTGCCCACAAAGGTAATAGTGGCACCAAACTCCCCCAGACTGCGACTAAAACACAAAATACTTCCAATGAGTACACCGGGTAAGGCAAGTGGCAAACTAATCGAAAAAAAAGCCTGAATGGGGCTTGCCCCCAAGGTCTGTGCAATTTGTTCAAGTTGCTGATTAATCAGTTGAAAAGACAAACGAATCGGTTGAACCATCAGGGGGAAAGCCACCACCATTGAAGCAATGACTGCGCCTTTCCAGTTAAATGCCAGTTGAATCCCCCATTCACTTAAAAACTGCCCCACAATGCCGCGGTTACCAAATAAAATCAGCAGCAAATACCCCAATACCACGGGTGGTAAAATCATAGGTAATTGTAAAAGAGATTCGAGTATAACTTTTAGGCGAAATTCATATCGAGCTAAGATCCACGCCACAAAAATAGCAAAAGGAAGATTGACCAAAGTGGCAAACAAGCCCACTTTGGCAGATAAATATAAGGCAGAGATTTCTTCAGGTGTGAGCATGTAGAACGACTATTTCAACTCACTAAAACCATAACGGGTAAAAATGGCTTTTGCTTTGGCATTTTTAAGCATGAAATGTTCAAATTGGGCCGCTTCCCGATTACGTTCACCTTGTTTGGTGAGCGCCGCAGGATAAACAATCGGATCATGTGTTTTTGAAGGGAATGTTCCAATAATCTTAACTTTTTTACTGATTAATGCATCGGTTTGGTAAACAATTCCAACATCGCATTCACCACGTTCAACAAAGGCCAAAGCTGAACGCACATCATCTGTCCCAACAATACGTCCTTGCAAAGGTGTATACCAGCCTAAAGCCATCAAGCTTTGTTTAGCGTATTTGCCTACAGGCACAGATTCCATTTGACCAGTACATAAATGGCCTTTAAATGCATTTGCAAAGTTAAATTGTTTGGTGGGACCAAAAGGTACATCCATATCCATCGGCGTGATGGCCACAAGCTGATTGCCGAGTGTATTTTTTACCTTACCTGACGATATAAACTGAGTCTTAACTAAATATTTCATCCAGTCTGTATCGGCAGAAAAATAAATATCTGCTTTTGCACCACTCTCGATTTGTTTTGCTAGCGCCGATGATGCACCAAAAACAGTCACGACATTGGTTGATGGATGCTGCTGTTTGTAAAGCTTGGCAATATCAGTCACTGCATTAGTCAAACTTGCCGCCGCATAGACTCTCACCTCACCTGCCGAAACGTGTAAAGCACCAAGACAGAAAAGCGAAAATACAGCGATTTTTTTTATCATGATTGGCACCTTATATTCGTATTGCAGAGACGAGCGTTCCCACTTCTGGACTTATATCCGCTGGTACGCGAACCAGACAGTTCGCATCCATTAAGTTACTTAACATATGTGACTGTTGATTGGCAAGGTTTGCAGCACTTAGCTCACCAGCATGAAGCTCCAGTTTCATGCGCATAAAGCGCTCACGCTTATCGGCTTTAAGCGGTTGTGCAAGCTTAACCTCAAACCAATCGATATTTTGATTTTGACCTTGCAGCGCATCGATGAGCAGACGCGTATATACTTGCATACATACGTACACGGCGGCTGGATTGCCCGGTAGCCCGAGTAAATAACATGCATGCTGATCTTGTTGATATTTGGCAAAAAAGATCGGTTTACCGGGTTTTTGTTTGACTTTCCAAAAGATTTCTTTAAATCCAACCTCAAAAGCACAGGGCCGAACAAAATCATAATCCCCTACAGACACACCACCTGTCGTTACAATCACATCATAGTGATTTTTAAGTCGAGCAAACAATTCACTGAGTGCCTTCGCTTCATCATGAATGTGTAAAATTTCAACTTGTATATGTCGCTCTTGAAACCACGCCTTAATTAGCGGACCATTGGCATCATAGACATGTGCACTACTTAGGCTATTTTGCTCAGTAGCAACTTCATCACCTGTAATTACTACGACGACTTTAGGCTGACGATATACATCAACCTGCTGAACTCCCGCCATGCTCAACGCGGCTAAAGGCCCGGTCTTAAGATATTGATCTTTATTGGCCACCTGCTGCCCCAAAGCTAACTCTTCACCTTGGCGTCTGATGTCGATATTGGCCTGAAGTGATTCTGTAATCTGGATTCGATGCTCATCGAGCCGATGTACAATCTCTTGACGCGCAATCGTCGTACATCCCTCTGGAAGTTTACCGCCAGTAAAAATACGCGTAGCCTGACCTGCTTTCAAAACCAGATCACTGCTTTGCCCTGCGCGTATTTCACCTATAAGCTCAAAGCATTGGTTCTTTTCAATGATATCACTCGCACACAGCGCATACCCATCAACAGCACTTTGATCAAAACTTGGTAGATTCACTGGCGAATGAATTGGCTGTGCCAGATATCTACTTAGGCTATTTTGTAGTTCAATGTTTTCCGTGCCAAGTGGCTTGACCGTATTTAAAATATGATCAATTGCCTCATCGATACTGATTAGACCTTTTTCATGGCCACATGCGGACATTATTCATAACCTCCCGGATGTGGAAGATCACGGCACACATCAAAAATATGCACAATCGCTGGCAATAAAGCAGCCATTGTTTCAGAAGCACCACCACGGCTACCCGGGAATGTCATCACCAATGAACGATCGATAAAACCTGCAACTCCACGCGACATTGCTGCATACGGTGTACGGCGCTGACCAAATGCACGTGCAGCTTCCATCAAGCCATCGAGCTTACGTTCAAGTAACGGCTCTAGGGTGTCGACTGTAATGTCTCGCTTACCTATTCCTGTACCGCCCACTGTAATAACACATGCATAGGATTTGGTTAACTCAAGAACCAGTTCTTTAAGCTGTTCAGGCTCATCTGGCAAAATTTGGTAATGAATAGGCGTAAAGCCAGCTTCGGTTAAACTCTCAACCACAGACTTACCGGCAGTATCTGGTTTTTTGCCAGAGGCTACAGTATCAGACAATACAATTACCGCCGCAGATACAGCTTGGCGAAGTGTACGCTTGAAATGCGATTTACCGCCTTTTTTCTTTAAGAGCTTGCACTGATCTAACACCAAGTCTTCTGGCTCACAGTGCGGTTTAAGCATATCGTACAGGGTTAAACCGGCAATACTTGCGGCTGTGAGTGCCTCCATCTCTACACCCGTTGGGCCGATGGTTTCTACCGTGGTTAGAATTTCAACAAAGTTTTCATGTAACTCGTAATCGACTTCGGCACGATAAATAGGCAATGGATGGCAAAGCGGAATCAGCTCATCGGTACGTTTTGCGGCCAAGATACCTGCAATGCGTCCTGTTTTTAGTGCATCACCTTTTTCGGTATTTCCCTGACGAAGTAATTCAATACAATGTGGTGGTGCATACAAAATAGCTTGAGCTTCGGCAATACGATAACTTTCCGGTTTCATGCCTACGTTTTTCATTAAAAATCCCGTTTTAAATTAGTGCTGGTGTTCGTGATGATGTGAATGATCGATTTGATCATGATGATGATCTTTACGGATACAGCATCCTTCGACAAATTGACTGCTGCCATCGGTGTAAAACTCTTCTTTCCAAATTGGCACTTCATGTTTTACACGCTCTACCGCCTCTTCACAGGCCGCAAACGCTTCACGGCGATGCGGTGCATAGGCCACGGCAATAATTGCCATTCCACCGATATCTAGCTGCCCAATACGATGAATAACCCGCACATATGCAGCGCCGTGCTTATTCATGATGTCTTGTTCAATCTGACGAATCATTTTTTCTGCAACAGGCGTATAGGAGGTATATTTCAGCCCACTCACAGCACGACCATTGTGATGGTTACGTACCGTTCCCTGAAAAATACCAATACCACCGCAAGCAGGAAAATCGGATATCGGATCAAAACTATCCAGTGTTAAGTCAACCGATTGTACGCGTTGAAATTCTTTCATTTCAGCCTCCTGCTACAGGTGAAAGTAAGACCAAGGTACAATTTTGGCTTAAGTAGGTTTGACGCGAAATAATATCTTCTCCAATTGCACAGGCACAGCGCTCAATGGCCTGTGTCGCATCTGGATATTGATGAGTAATATCATTTAAAACGTCAGAAACAAGCACTGTATCTGAATAATTCAAAACGATCTGGGAGGGTATTTTTCTTTGTATGGCACCATAACCTTCAATCGTGACGTTTAAGGCCGACATTGTTATCCTCCAATCATATGCATGGTAATTTTTCGTGTGTGTGTGTTTAAGCTATGAAAGCCTTTGGCTTTATTCCAGATATAGCTCGAGGTTTTATCATAGAGTTCTGTCAGTGTCCGATCTTGATCATACCCTTGAACCAATTCGTTTAGTAATGGCTTGAGATCAATACCCTTAGGCGCAAATAGGCAGTTATACAGCTCACCTTGAGCTGTTAAACGAATTCGATCGCATTGTCCGCAAAAAGAGTGGGTAATGGTTGAGATGACCCCCACGTCATAATTTTGATCTAAACGAAAAAGCCGTGCTGGCTCACTGTGTTGCTCTAGCGCTTCAACTGAATACGTTTTAGAGAGTACCTCTAAAATCTCTTGCTCTGACACTACAGCGGCGTTCGACCAGTGCTGATCACCATCAAGTGGCATAAACTCGATAAATCTGAGCGGAATATGTTGCGATTTGGCCCACTGAACTAATGGTAAAATTTGATCATCATTTTTACCTTTCATGAGCACGGTATTAATCTTAAATTTTAAACCTACGGCTTGAGCCGCCTTGATACCTTCTAAAACAGGCAAAATTGGCTTTTTGGTCAGCGTCATAAATTGCTCTGGATCGAGACTATCTAGACTAATGTTGAGATCATCTAAACCTGCATGTTTAAGATCTAATGCATATTTCTTTAAGTAATGGGCATTGGTGGTGATCGAAATACGCTTTAAACCTTTTGCCCGTAGCGATTGCAAATCACGTATAAAGTGCACCACGCCTTGGCGCATCAGTGGTTCACCGCCAGTAATCCGAATATTTTCAATTCCGTTTTGCACCATAAAGCGACAAAACTCAAAAAGTGCCTCAAAACTTAGCAAGTCATGCTTTTTGATCCACTCTGGATGTTCTGGCATACAATACAGGCATTTGAAGTTACAACGATCTGTAACGGAAATACGTAGTTTCCGTTTATAACGCCCATATTGATCTTCAAAAGGTGGCGTCATCAGATCTTGTGTTTCATGCTTCATTGTATGCACTCATAATTAAAACTTCGAGATGACCCTTACACAGCGCTATTGCACGTTGATAATTCTATAATGACTCATGATGTTGATTTAAAAAAGCAAAAATATTTCAAAAAATGATCAAAATATGCTTCCTTGCACCATTACTCATCAGTGACAATCCAATTTACTAACAAAAATCAGACCTGTCTTGCATTTTTTTGTTCGCTTCAGGATAAATGTAATAATGATTATCTAAACTCACATATATTCATTTAAGCGAATTTACGGCGGGATTTGATTAAAACTCGCTCTGCTTGAGCGTATTGAGCTGCTGGTATTGTTGTAACTCGTCTAATGAATTGATGCTATGAAAAAATAAGCGATGTTTTCTAAAATAAGCCACCTGCGCATGTAAGTCTGTTAAGGCTCTTTTCATGCTCAATTGATTTTTGTCTAAGTGATTCTTAATGACCGCCGCACTTGATCGCTTCATCAGGCAAAATGGATACAGCGCTGTGCCATTAATGGCCACATAACTCATCATCGCACGTGGATCTTGATTTAAAGCATGATGCAATAAAGACACAACCTTGCTGGGAATGTAGGTAATATCACACGGTACAAAAAGCACATAATCCGATACCACATGATTCCAAGCACTGTATATGCCCATCATTGGTCCTAAAAAACCATGCTGATAATCTTCATAACTACGTGTTTGTGGCAAAATCTGACGATACAAACTGGCATCTCGATGGCTATTCACCCAGATCTGATGAATATCGTGCTTTAAGCGCTCATAAATTTTCAGCAACTGAATCTGATCATCAAAGTTTTGTAATAACTTATTGACCCCATTCATACGACGGGCCTGTCCACCAGCCAAGATGACCAAATCGGTTTGTGGATATTTGCTCACGCTCACGCATCGATCTCCTGTTGACAAGCTTTAATTAAACCTCGTATTTCGGGTAAACATGATCCACAGTTTCCGCCTGCTTTAAGGCATGCTGTCACTTGTTTTTCATGCACTATGTTTTGCGCTTTGATGGTATCCACTATTTTGTTTTTTCCTACCTTAAAGCAACTACAGACCAATGGGCCATCATTGTTGCGCACATTAATCGGCATACCTGCAAGTAAAGCTTTACGATGCAATGCACTGAGGCGTTCACGCTTAAACAACGTTGCAACCCAGTCACGGTCGGGTAACATCTCTAACGGCGCTACATACAAGCTTGCAATCAATATACCGTCTTTTAACACCACACTGTGCGAGAGTTGTGTACTCGGATCACTTAAATTTAACCATTCGTAGGATGCATCATCAAAAGGTAAAAATGTTTTTAAGTTATTTTGTATATCTTGTAGTCGGGAACGATCCGCAATCTCGTATCGAATCACTTTGGTCATTTTGACCTTTGTCCACCATGCCAACTGTTGAAGCTGCGATGCCATAAGATGCTCCATACCTTCACGTACAAACAAGCATCCTTGCCAATGCGTATAAAATGGCTGCAACATTACAGGCGTATGTTTAAACTCAGGTTCTCCTGAAATCGCATCGACCACAGGATTGACCACTTTGCCAATACGTGCATCGGAAGCATGTTGCTCGCTCCAATGTATAGGAACAAAAATCTGACCACGGCGAATACTGTCTGAAACACTCAAGCGCAATACACAACTGCCCCACTGTGATTTCACTTCAATCAGACTGTCATGCTGCACACCGTACTTGAGTGCATCTTGAGGATGTATTTCACAATACGGTTCTGCACGATGTGACGTTAAATGCGCAGAAAGTGCTGTACGGGTCATGGTGTGCCATTGGTCACGAATACGCCCTGTATTTAAAATCAGCGGAAACGCTTTAGATGGCGCATGCACAGCATCTATAGCAGGTGTGGCAATAAACTTTGCCTTTTGATTGCTATGGCTATACACCCCAGATTGGAATAACTGCTGCTGATTGATTGCCTTGTCATTCTCATTAGGATTGTGCAAGACTGGCCATTGGATCGGTTTAAGCTCGTTATAGGCTTTTGTAGATAAACCGACTAACCCAGAAAGATTAAAGTAACGAAAGACACTATTTTCAGTTTGAATATTCGTTTCTAAGTTGGCTGTGGCTGATAACCGGGCATGCTCATCAAAAATTTCGGCAGCCGATTGAAATTCAAACCCGTCAAACTGCATTTTTTTTGCGACCTGACTCACGGCCCACCAATCAGCTTTAGCCTGTACAGGTGCATCTAGAAAGGCGCGCTGTCTGGAAATACGGCGTTCAGAATTGGTCACTGTTCCGTCTTTTTCTCCCCAACCGAGTGCAGGTAACAAAAAATCGGCATAAGCAGTGGTATCGGTGTGTTGACTGATATCCGATACCACTACCAGCTCACAGGCTTCTAAAGCACGTTTGACTTGATCAGCATTGGGTAAACTCACTACCGGATTAGTGGCCATAATCCAGATGGCTTTAATTTTGCCTTGCTCAACTGCCTGAAATAAATCGACCGCTTTTAATCCCGGCTGAGTCGCAATAGATGGACTATTCCAAAATTGCTGAGTGATTTGCCGATGTAAAGGCTGTTCAATTTCCATATGTGCGGCCAGCATATTGGCCAAACCGCCGACTTCACGCCCGCCCATGGCATTTGGCTGTCCTGTCATCGAAAACGGCGCAGCACCTGGCCGACCAATTTTTCCAGTGAGTAAATGACAGTTGATAATTGAATTGGCTTTATTCACCCCTTGTGAGGATTGATTCACGCCCATAGAAAACAGCGTCATCACTTTATCCAAGCGAGCAAACAATGCATAAAACTGTTCGAGCTTGTCGAGTGAGATCCCGGTCTTTTCTGCCACGTCGTTTAAATTGGCTTGAGCCAGACTAGCATCTAACGCATATTGCAGTTGATCGGTATGCGCATTTACAAAAGCATGATCGGTGTGACCATGTTGATACAAATACTGTAATAGGCCATTAAATAATGTGACATCCTGACCCGGTAATATCGGCAAATGTAAGTCTGCTTGCTCGCATGTTGCAGTATAACGTGGGTCAATCACCACAACTGTAAGGTCACGCTCTGCTTTGGCTTGCATAATCCGTTGGTACAAGACCGGATGACACCATGCGGTATTCGAACCCACCAGTACCACCAGATCGGTCTGCTCAAAATCGGTATAACTGGCAGGCACCAGATCTTCACCGAAACTGCGTTTATGCGCCGCTACTGCCGACGACATACATAAACGTGAGTTGGTATCGATATTGGCTGTGCCCAAGTAGCCTTTTACAAACTTATTCACCACATAGTAGTCTTCAGTTAAGAGTTGCCCCGACACATAGAACGCCACACTGTCTTTACCGTGTTCATCGATACAGGCTTGAAAGCGTTTTGCAATTTCATCAGTCGCATGCTCCCATGTGGTGGCATGACGGGCTGCACCACGCCCCGACATAGGTTGTAACACACGTGTTTCCAAACCCAGTGTATCGGCCAAACGACTCCCTTTGATACATAAGCGACCAAAATTAGAAGGATGTGTTTCATCTCCAGTCACCGAGATTTTGTTACCCGATTTGGTTTCTTCAACCGTTGCGGTCACGCCACATCCTACACCACAATATGGACATGTGGTTTGGGTATGACGGACCAAGTTGGATGTATCACTCTGGAGTTGCACAAGGGGAATCGTATTCATGGCGGCTCCTTCAGATTAACCTGCTTTTCTTAGTGCAAAATCGCGACCAAACAGCAATTTGTTTCGAATTGAGCCAATTGGAGTCTGATCTGCAATCAGTTCTGCATACCATGAACCATCTTCAGTATCACCAAACAAAACGGCGCCGATGATCTGGTCGTGTTGAATGATGATACGCTTGTAAATCTGACGCTTATCGTCATTTAAAATGATGTCTTCATAGTCATCTTGTGGCTGAAAATTACCGGCAGAAAATACATCCACGCCACTGACTTTTAACTGAGTGGGCACAGTCGGCGCTTTAAAGGTTAAGCTGCCATGTTCTGCCAAATGGCTGGCACAGATAAAGGCTTGTCCCCACAGTGGCTCGACCAAACCAAAGGTTTGACCACGGTGCTCAATACATTCGCCGACGGCATAAATACTCGGATCGAAGGTTTGCATGGTGTCATTGACCAACACTCCACGATTACATCGCAGTCCGGCTCGTTGGGCCAGCTCAATATTTGGGCGGATACCTACCGCAAACACCACGAGGTCAGCCTTGAGTAAAGTGCCGTCGCTCAAGCGTAGCTGCTGAACATGACCATGTTCATCGCCAATTAAGGCCTCGGTATTGGCTTGAGTAAGGATACGGATTCCCTTGTGCTCAATACTGCTTTTAAGTAGCTCGCTGGCTCGCTGATCGAGCTGGCGATCCATGATTCGATCCATCAAATGCAGCACTGTCACCTGCATTCCACGTTGCTTTAACCCATACGCAGCTTCAAGGCCCAGTAAGCCACCTCCAATCACAATGGCGTGAGTTTTGCTAGATGCGTAATCCACCATGGTGTTGACATCATAGATATCACGAAAGCTGATGACGCCTTTGAGTTGATTCCCCTGTATCGGTGGAATAAACGGTTTTGATCCTGTTGCAAGAATCAAACGGTCGTAGTCGACGATCTGGCCTTGTTGTGTTGTCACTTGTTTACGGGTTCGATCAATTTTCACAGCCGGATCGCCCGCAATAAATCGCATTTGACGCTCTTGATACCACGCATGCGAATGCAACATGATGTCTTCTACCGTTTTTTCACCCGATAAAACAGGCGAAAGCATGATGCGGTTGTAATTGCCCCATGGCTCTTCACCAATCACGGTAATTTCATAGCGCTCGGCATTCATATCCAGTAAATCTTCTAGGCAGCGCATACCTGCCAAGCCATTTCCGACCAATACCAGCTTCAGTTTTTCTTGTGCAGTTCCGTTGTTGGTAATGTACGTCTTTTGCGCTATGGGCGAAACATAAACCCGTCCTTGTTCGACTTTGGTTGGAAATACCAATAGTCGTTGGTCTTTATCTTCCAGACAGCGACCTGTGGCCAAGCTAAAATGCTGCTTATAGATTGGAGATGCGACAACACGCTCACCTTGTAAGTCGCCAATAATCCCGCGAGACATCACATTTGCGCCACTAAACGGATCGGTATTACTGAGCGCATACACTCGTTGCTCATGTCCCACACGAAATAGCGCAATCTGCTGCTTGTGAAGAAGCGCACCCACTCCCGTATTGGGCGTAATATCATTTAGTGCGCAAATCTCGATCCATTCTGCATCATTCACTCGATTTAAGGCTTTTAAACTGGTCATGTGTTTGTCTCCTTATGCTTCAACCATGGGAATACGATCTTCATGACGTTCGCTGTCTTTAAGCGGACGGATCTGACCTCGTTCTTGGGTAAACTGAATGTGTGGATCGTGTTGCTCTTTTTGGTTGATGAACGTCTGGAAGCGTTTGCGTACTTCAGGATCTTCCACAGCAGTACGCCATTCGTCCTGATAAGTGTTGATTACATGCGACATACGGCGCTCTAGCTCGTCCGCTATACCCAGTGAATCTTGAACAATAACCGCTTTGAGATAATCTAGACCACCTTCCATGTTGTCGCGCCATACACTGGTCCGCTGTAAACGATCTGCGGTTTGAATGTAAAACATGAAGAAACGGTCGATATAACGAATCAATGTATCGGTGTCTAAGTCCGAAGCCAGTAGTTCTGCGTGACGTGGTTTCATTCCGCCATTACCGCACACATAAAGATTCCAGCCTTTTTCTGTAGCAATGACGCCGACATCTTTCCCTTGGGCCTCTGCACACTCACGAGTACACCCAGAAACTGCCATTTTTAATTTATGTGGAGAGCGCAGGCCTTTGTAACGATTTTCAAGAAAGATCGCCAAACCAACCGAATCATCGACACCATAGCGACACCATGTGCTGCCTACACACGATTTGACCGTGCGCAGCGATTTACCGTAAGCATGACCCGACTCAAAACCGGCAGCAATCAACTCTTCCCAAATCAATGGCAACTGATGCACCTGTGCTCCAAACATATCCACACGCTGACCACCGGTGATCTTGGTATAAAGATTATATTTTTTGGCGATTTGCCCGACTGCAATTAACCCATCTGGAGTAACTTCACCGCCCGCCATGCGCGGTACAATCGAATACGAGCCATCTTTTTGAATATTGCCCAAATAATAATCGTTGCTGTCTTGCAAACCTGCATGAGTGGGTTTTAAAACAAAATCGTTCCAGCATGAGGCTAAAATATTGGCAACCGTCGGTTTACAGATATCACAGCCTAATCCATGACCGTGCTGATGGATCAAATCATCGAAAGTTTTGATTTCATTGACACGAACCAAGTGATACAGCTCTTGGCGCGAATAAGCAAAATGCTCACAAATGTGGTTATTCACCGTAACGCCCTGACGCTGTAACTCTGATTTAAGTACTTGTGTCACTAAAGGGGCACAGCCACCGCAAGCTGTAGCTGCTTTTGTACATTTCTTTAATGCACCTAATGATGTCGCGCCGTCTTCAATCGCCTGACAGATATCGGCTTTAGACACATTATTGCATGAGCAAATAGTTGCGCTATCTGGAAGTAAGTCGATGCCACTGCCGCCTGCCTTAGCAGCACCGGATTGAGCATATCCCGGCATAATCAAGCTTTCAGGTTGATCTGGTAAATCCAGACCGTTAAGCATCATTTGTAATAAATCATTGTACTCTTTGGCATCGCCCACCAATACGGCGCCAAGCAGTTTGGTTTTTTGAGCATTGACCACAATTTTCTTATAAATGAGTGCGTCTTCATCGGCATAAAAATAGCTCAACGCATCGGGTGTCATGGCATGTGCATCACCAATCGATGCCACATCTACCCCCATCAACTTGAGTTTGGTACTCATATCAGCGCCAGCAAAGCCATGAGTACTTTCATCCAGTACATGTTTGGCAGCTATACGCGCCATATCATACCCAGGCGCAACAAGACCATAAATTTTGTTGTCCCAAAGTGCACATTCACCAATGGCATAAATATTTGGATCTGAAGTTTGGCAGTATTGATTAATCTTGATACCGCCCCGTTCACCTATAGCAAGCCCAGACGCTTTGGCTAATTCATCACGTGGGCGAATACCGGCTGAAAACAAAACAATATCGGTTTCAAGTGAGCTGCCGTCTGCAAACTTCATCACATGATGACTGGTTTCACCTTCTTCAATTGACTGCGTGGCTTTTTGCGTATGAACTTTTACCCCCAAGTTTTCAATTTTACGGCGTAATACTTTGCCACCTAAGTCGTCGATCTGTACTGCCATCAAGCGCGGCGCAAACTCGACCACATGTGTTTCAAGATTTAAATCGCGTAATGCCTTGGCGGCTTCAAGCCCTAATAAACCACCGCCAATCACCACACCAGATTTAGCCTTTAAACTTGCAGCACGAAGTGCATCTAGATCTTCAATGGTGCGATACACAAAACAGTTTGAACGGTCGTTTCCAGCAATTGGTGGTACAAATGCATAAGATCCGGTTGCCAAAATGAGTTTGTCATAAGCAATGACATCACCGGCAGATGTGGTCACTGTTTTTTCAACAGGGTCAATTGCGGTTGCGCGAGTATTTAAACGTAAATCGATACCATAGGCGTCGGCAAAATCCATACGTGCAAGAGAAAGGTCTTTGGCACTTTTACCGCTAAAGTATTCGCTCAAATGCACTCGGTCATATGCGATTCTCGGCTCTTCGGCCAAAATGGTGATTTCCATTTCATCATCTGCTTTTTCCATCAAGCTTTCGATAAATTTGTGCCCGACCATACCGTGGCCAATCATGACAAGTTTCATGGGTATTCTCCGAATAGATATAAGATAGGTCAGTTCTGGTTATGCAAGGTTGTTTCGTTCAAGAACGGCTTGCTCAAAAAGACGCTGTTCTTTCACCTTATGCTCGACCGAAAAACGAATCAGCATCACAAAACCTGCTGCCACCACCACCAGACCACCCAACACCATCAAACAGGTTTGAATATCCACCATGCCTTTTAACAAGAAACCCGCTGCCACTGCGCCAACATTACCGCCAGCACCAATGATGCCTGCAACACCACCCAGCGCGTCACGATCGATAAACGGAACCAATGCATAGGTTGCACCACATGCCATGTGGGTAAACAGTGCAAATACGGTCATACTTAAAATCGCCAGCATCGGAGTATTCATTTGAGAGAATAAAACCAGAAATAAACCTTCACACAAAATCATGACAAAAAGTACTTTCGTGCGGCCATCGAGGCCTTTTTTCATGGCTACTTTATCGGACACAATGCCACCGAGTGCGCGGGCAAATAAAGCAAGCAAACCAAAGATACCCGCTGCAAATCCAGCTTCCTTAAGGCCAAAGTTAAAGTTATTGACGTAGTACATGGCTACGATGTTATGAATAAAGATTTCAATACCAAAACACGCCGCATAGGCACCAAATAAAATCCAGACGCGATAGTTACGTGCAGCATGCATCAAAATCGCCATACCGCCTTTTTTATCGCTCCCGACTGCAACTCCTTGTGCGCGAAGTTCTTTAAAATTACCTTGTGGGCAGTCTTGGGTCAGTTTCCAGTACAGCAGGCCTACAATCACCATCATCATACCCGGAACCAGTAAGGCCACACGCCAGCCCATGCTTTGCTCTACGCCAAACATCACCAGTGCAGCAAGCAAAAGCGGCATTAACGCTTGTGTAGCACCACCACCCGCATTTCCCCAGCCCGCAGTGGTGGCATTGGCCGTACCCACTACATTTGGAGCAAACATGATACTGGTGTGATATTGGGTAATAACAAAGCTTGCCCCGATGGCACCAATGAGTAATCTAAAGAATAAGAAGGATTCATAACTGTTTGCAACAGCGACACCAAAAACAGGAATACTGCCAATCAGCAATAAAGCAGTATAGGTTTTACGTGGGCCGTATTTGTCACATAGCGGCCCGACAATAAGGCGAACCAAAATGGTAATCGCAACGGCGGCAATATTGATATTGGCAATCTGATCTTTAGTGAGGTGAAATTCACCTGCAATCACCGGCATAAGTGGTGCACATGCAAACCAAGCAAAAAAACAGACAAAAAAAGCGAGCCAACTCATATGGAAGGCTCGCATCGCTGGAACTTTAAAACTAAATAGATTTATTTTCGTCGCTTTTTTTGCTGTTAAATCTAAATTTGAAGACATGGCCTTCTCCTGAACTGAACGTAATATGGGCTAAACAGCTTGCGCTGTATTGGCAATCGATCAGAACGGACGTCGTTGGCCGTCTTACAAATTTTTTAAAACAGAGTCGTCTTTGACTCAGTAATATCTATGCAAAGCATGTGCCAGTTTTTCGTTTTATGCTTTTTTTATTTAAAAATCGTTCCTTTAAGCTCGCTTTTTGATGGCTCACCTTTTTAAACAAGATCAACAGTCGATTTTTGCTTCTTATTTAACGAATAATAGTCGGCACATGCGTCATGACGAGACGCCAATGCACCACAATAGATCACTTCATAAGATCGAAGTACAAATAACCATCAAATTTTACTCTTTTTAAGGTGGCACTTATCTTGCTATGCAATTTTTCAATTATTTTCGCTTACACTGTTTCGCAAATGCGAAAAATTATGCCCTACGACCTATGCCAAAATTAAAAATTGCATTGATTGATGACGATATCGAACGCGCTGAATTTGTTCAACAAAACTTGCGTGCGCATGATTTTGATGTGGTGGCATGTCTACCGTTAGACCACTTGAATACATTTAAGCTTGAAAATCTTCAGGCCGATGTCATTTTGCTGGATATGGATCATCCACATCGTGACATTATTGAAAGCTGCGTCAGTCACTTTGATTTGCCTACAGTACTCTTTACCAAAAACAGCAACAAAGAAACCATCAAACAGGCCATCGATGCCGGTGTAACCGCCTATATTGTGGATGGTATTGACCCTGCACGCTTGGAAACCATTCTGGAAATTTCGATTGAACAGTTTAAAAAGCATAAGCAGCTCGAAAGCGATTTAAAAGAAACCAAGCTCAAGCTAGCAGACCGAAAAGATATCGAAAAAGCCAAAGTGCTTCTGATGCAGCTTCATAGCCTGACCGAAGACACCGCATTTCAGTTACTACGCAAAAATGCCATGAGTCACCGTATCACGATCGGTGAAATGGCACGGCGGCTGATCGATGCCCAGCAATTACTCAATAGCCAGTTAAAAGAGGACTAACATGAGCCACTTGGAAAAAACACAACTGCATATTGGTTATATTCCTTTACTGGATTGTATTGCATTACTTTGGGCAAAACAGCGCGGTTTTTTTGATGACTTCGGACTTGATGTTACTTTGGTTAAGGAAGCCTCATGGGCAAGTTTGCGGGATCGTCTGGCTTTTGGCATTTTAGATGCCGCACATTGTTTATCTGCCATGCTCCCTGCTGCGGCAGTAGGCGAAGACCAAATCGGTATTCAGCTCAAAACACCTTTAGTTTTAAGTATTAATCGTGCCTATATCAGCTTAAGCCAGAAGCTCAGTCATGATTTACACATTCAACCCGCAGATACGCCGTTTCAATCGGCATACAAACTGGTACAGCATCTTCATGCAGGACATCCGGTTCATCTGGCGCATGTGTTTAATCATTCGATTCATCACTATTGCTTAAGAGTATGGATTGCACTTGCAGATCCAAGTGTGGCACAAGACATTGTATTAAAAACGCTACCGCCACCGTATATGGTCGAGGCAATTTCTTCTCATGCCATAGACGGTTTTTGTGTAGGTGAACCATGGAATACCCAAGGTGAAGTCGAAGGTGTGAGCCAAATTGTAGCGCACAGCCGCGATATTGTTCCCGAAATTGCAGATAAAGTATTGGCAGTCACGCATGAATGGGCATCACATCATCCAAATACCTTAGGTGCACTTACTGCTGCTATTCTCAAGGCTCAGCGTGAGCTTGAAATACTGGAGGACTTCAAACCGGTCTGGCAAATGCTCATCGACTTTAATGTAATTCGCTTTCAATGTAACGAAGAGATTCATGTTCAGAAATACCATGCTCTGGAAAAAATTATTCGACACTTGGTTTTAGACCATACAGCGCCAAAACAAACCGATATGCAATGGTTATTTGAACAAATGCAAACTTGGCAAGGTTTGAATCTAGAGCAGACAGCACTACAGCGCTTGAGCAAGCAATGTATCGATTTAAAAAGTCACATGGCAGCAAGACAACTACTTGAAGACTAACGTACATTTTATTCGACATAAACAAATTAATTAACAGCAGATCAAAAGGTTAGTTTGTTGAATGTGTGTGCAGTCGTTACAAATTTTAGCAACGATATGTTAAAAATGGATTTAGTATGAAAACTTAGCAAAAGCATCAGGACGAGGATATGGACAGCAGAGAAAAATTGGCAGATGAAAATAATCCAAACTATGCCCGTATTGAACCATACGATCAGCCTGCTGGTGGTTGGGGCGCATTACTCAGTGTTGCACGTAATCTGAAGCGGCAAGAAACGTTTAAAAAAGGTTCGATTTCTCTGCTCAATATTAACCAGCCGACCGGATTCGACTGTCCGGGATGTGCATGGCCAGAAAAAAAAGATACGCAAACTTTTAACTTTTGTGAAAACGGCGCCAAAGCTGTGGCATTTGAAGCCACCAGTAAGCGCGTAACGCCTGAGTTTTTTGCAACGCATACTGTAAGCTGGCTATCTGAACAAAGTGATTTCTTTTTGGAAGACGTTGGGCGTATTACCGACCCAATGCGATACGATGCAGCAACAGACAAATATGTACCAATCTCTTGGGATGATGCGTTTCAACTGATCGCCAAACATTTGCAAGCGCTCGACAACCCTAACGAGGCTGCCTTTTATACTTCTGGACGCGCCAGTAACGAAGCCGCCTTTTTATACCAACTTTTTGTACGTAGCTTCGGTACCAACAATTTTCCCGATTGCTCCAATATGTGTCATGAGCCGACCAGTGTGGGCTTAAAAGATGCCATTGGTTTGGGTAAAGGCACTGTAACGCTAGACGACTTTGATCTGGCCGATACGATCTTTAGTTTTGGACATAATCCGGGGACCAATCACCCGCGTATGCTCGCAACCTTACGAGAAGTGTCTAAACGTGGAGGCACCATTGTTGCACTCAATCCGCTTAAAGAACGCGGACTAGAACGTTTTCAAGACCCTCAAGCCCCACTTGAAATGATGACCAACGGCAGCACGCCGATCAGTCGCTATTATTTCCAGCCGAGTATTGGGGGGGATTACGCGATTATGTTTGGTTTGTTAAAACATACCCATGAATGGAACAAACAAGCCGTCGCACAAGGAAAGCCAAGTTTATTCGATCAAGCATTTATTGAGGAGCAAACGATTGGTTTTTCAGACATGCTTGCCGAGCTGGATCGTACCGAATGGGCAGAGATTCATCGTTATACTGGCTTGAGCCCAGACCACCTTGAAGCGCTCGCCAAGCTCTATATTCAATCTGAGCGCCCAATCTTTTGCTGGGGAATGGGCATTACCCAACATCGACATGGTACAGCCAACGTTCATTTACTTGCCAACTTGGTGTTATGCCGTGGCCTATTAGGTAAGCCGGGTGCAGGGCTCGCACCCATTCGTGGGCATAGTAATGTACAGGGCGATCGTACGGTAGGCATTAATGAGCGTCCGGCACCTAAACTACTCGATAGCTTAGATCGCGTGTTTGGAATAAAAAGCCCACGTGAAAACGGATTGGGCGTCGTCGAAACCATCAAAGCGATGGCCGATGGCCGCGTAAAAGTCTTTATTGCCCTCGGTGGCAATTTTGCAGTTGCGACACCCGACAGTCATTTTACTCAAGATGCACTACGCAAGTGTAAACTCACCGTACATATTACCACCAAGATGAATCGAAGCCATTTGGTGTGCGGTGAAGATGCCTTGATGCTGCCTTGTTTGGGACGTACTGAAATTGACATGCAAAAACACGGACCTCAAGCGATCAGTGTTGAAGATTCGATGAGTAATGTGCATTTATCTTCGGGGCCAAATCAGCCTATTTCATCTGATCTATTGTCTGAACCAGATATTGTGGCACGCATTGCAGAAGCGACACTCAAAGAAACGCCTGTTCAATGGCGCTGGTACATTGAAAACTACGATCGTATCCGCGATGCGATTTCAGAAGTGTTTGATGAATTTCATGATTTCAATAAACGCGTTTATCAGCCGGGTGGTTTTCATCTCGAACATCCAGCAAATAGCTACACATGGAATACTGCCAGCAGTAAGGCACAGTTTATCATTTCACCACTCAGTGAAATTTATGCCGATAAAGAACACCAGTATGCCGATGCCTATCCAGATGCAAAAGTGTATACCCTGATGACTACCCGTTCTCACGATCAGTATAACACGACATTGTACGGTCTTGATGATCGTTATCGAGGTGTTTTTGGTCAGCGCCGCGTTTTGTTTATGAATGAACAGGATATTCAAGCATCTGGTTTCAAAGCAGATCAGTGGGTCGATATCGAAAGTGTGTTTTCCGATGGTCAAAAACGTATTGTGAAAAGCTTCCGTATTGTGCCATATAACGTACCTGTCGGTAGTTTGGCTGCGTATTATCCTGAAACTAACCCTTTAGTTGCCTTAAGTAGCCACGATAAACACGCCCGGATTCCTGCATCGAAAAGCATTCCAGTGATTTTACATGCGGGTCAACCACCTGAAAACTTTAATCTGGCGGCAGAAGTCGATCCCGAACATGCCAATGGATGAATCTAATCAAATCGACGCCTTGAGAAAATCCATTTTTTCTCAAGGTCATCAATCGGTTTCGGTGACACGCTATCGCCATCATGAAATTAGTACGGGTTTAGACGAAGTGGTTGAAGAATATCCCGTTGCTTTAATTTATAACGGTATATCACATGCCGTGATGATGGTGACTCCCGTCAATCTGGATCTGTTTGCAATTGGCTTTAGTCTGAGCGAAGGCATTATTCAGCATGTACGTCAGATTTATGATCTAGACATTGAGAAAAGTCCGCTGGGTTATCAAATACACATCACCATTGCTTCTGAAGCTTTTGCACAATTAAAAGCACATAGACGTTCTTTGATTGGTCAAACCGGTTGTGGACTTTGCGGTATTGAAAGTCTGCAACAAGTGGATGCGTCTTTAGCAAAAATTACCATATCTGCTCCTACAGAATGGCTGTCATTGATTCCCGCAGCCATGATTTCGCTACAAAAACGACAGCCCATTAGTGCCGTGACTGGTGGTGCACACGCAGCAGCATGGGTGTGTGAAGGTGATGTACTTATGGTGTTTGAAGATGCTGGCCGGCATAATGCACTAGATAAACTGATTGGCTATTTGGTCAAGCATAAGATTCCATTAAACCAAGGCTTTGTCGTCATGACCAGCCGTGCAAGTTATGAACTGGTTAAGAAATGCATCCAGCTTGATATCTCATTACTGGCCACTATTTCTGCACCCAGTACACTGGCCATAGAAACAGCTAAGCGCTCAGGTCTGACTTTGGCAAGCTTTTGTCGTAATGAGCGCTTTTCAGTTTACACCTAAATTTGATGCGGCTATTCGCCCTCATGTTTTAGGTCATATGCCACTATTGCGGTGTAATGATAAAAATCATCTTGGGATGCAACATAAGCATGGCTAATCGATTTAATTTCGACACGCCTGTTTTTACTGTATTCGTATTCAATCCAGTGATTGATATCGGTTTCAAGTTTACTAAACACTTTGGTTTCAAAAATTTTAACCTGTTGCATCACTGTTCACTCCTTAAACGGTTTTAATGCGCTACATGCCATTCATTTTTAGTTTCTTGTTATATGTTTATTCTTGCTGATGTTTTTAATCCATAAGAGCCTCTTTACATTATCTTAACATGCCGATTAATGCAGTGATACTTTCACTTCATCAGATCACAGAGGAAGCAATACAATTAACATAAAACATAAAAAACGTGATTTACTTTACATTTAACATTTCATGCGTATAATTCATCAAACTTATTGATCCCTAATTAATGAGTAAACAGAAAGTCCGACTTGAGCGAGTTCGGGCTTTCTTTTTTCATATCGTATTTAATGCAGATTCTTAAAATCACATTGCGCCGGATCAATCCAAGCCAGTAGAGGCCCAAGCTGTGTAATGCGATCATTTCGTTGATGTGCGGCCCAGTACAAACTAGAAATTGAACCATCTAAATACAACGCATTATCGATTTGTAGTTCATCTTTAAAAAGCCGAGCTAGCGCATAAAAATTGACGCGATTACGCGTGATCACAAAATAAAGTTGATTGTCTTTCACACCCACTGCATTTCGAATCTTCAAAGAATCTGAATCTGCTAAGAATTTAGAATGAATGTTTCCATTGATGACAAGCATAGGCCCCGACTGAGTCGCATATTTTGTATGAAATACACTCTTCGTAAACTCGGATGTTGATTTAATAATTGCTTCGCGATCATTCCAAGCCAACACACCATTGGGTTGAAGAAAAAAATTGCCATATCCATCTTGGGTATTTAAAGCAGTTCTTTGTTGATCTGCCTCAATATAAAGCCCTACAGGTTCACGGTCGCGATGATACATACCAGCATTCATTGCAAAAACCAAATGTTGGCAGGCTGGCAAACTGTTTTGTAATGCAGAAAATGAGCCATATTTTTTGAGCGTATCTGGATCATTTAATGCCAATGATAGCTTAGATAGATCGCTCACCTGTATGACGATGGCATCAACACCGAGCTGACTGTGTATTTCTCGATAAGTAGGTGCAAGCTTTGCAAAGGCGGGAACACTCAGACACATGAATACAAATGAAAAAATATAAATCATTTGTTTCTTTTTAAATCGCATCTAAATTAGCTCCCGATTACAACTACTATGTAGTGACTCAAATGATTTGAATATAGCGTCAAAGTATTGCAGCTTTTACAATAGTGACACATTTTTTTGGTTATAATTGGGCACACCTAAGTCTATGTACAGATTTTTGTTGGTTTAGGAGCACATGCAGCGCACAAACAAACGCTATCCAATTGGTTCGCATCTTGTGGTTTATCATTTTGGATACAGTCACCATGGTATTTATGCCGGACGTGGACGCGTGATCCATTATTCAGGCTTTGCTCACCTATTTAAAAAAAAGCCGATCGAGATCACCACTTTAAGTCATTTTTCTCATGGTAAAAAAATTCATGTCCGTCACTACGAACACGCCCGATATAAAGGCCGTATTGTCGTGAGGCGGATGCGCTCACGCATGCATGAAAATCACTATCACCTCATACTCAATAATTGCGAGCATTTATGCTCTTGGGCCATTACCGGTATTGAAGACAGTCCGCAAGTTGTAAAAATGATGAATCGACTCACCACGATTGGCTATATCAGCTCAATTATGAGTTATATGAACAGTTTTTTCTTGACCATTGCGACCACCTGCTTTGCAATCGTGCTGTATATTAAAAAGAAATTGCGTGAACGTGCAAAAATGAAAGCGCCCTATCATTTACTTTTAAAAGATGAGCAAAAAAATAAGCTACCCTAAAGTAGCTTATTTTTAATCTAAAACTGTCGTACTTTACCCTGCGGAGCCTTGCGAAAAAATAAGGCTATCGCCTTATTTTTTCTCAGGTTTAAAGCTGTCTTTTAAGTCTAAAATGCGGTTAAAGACTGGTTTTTCAGGCGTATGATCATAACGATCTGCAACAAAGTAACCCTCACGTTCAAACTGGAAACGTTGCTCCGGTGCAGCCTCTGCCAGTGCGGGCTCAATATAAGCTTGCATTACTTTTAGTGATTCTGGATTCAGGTTTTCCAAGAAATCATCACCCGTTTCAGGATCTGCTTCGGTAAACAGACGGTCATAAATACGCACTTCGGCAGGAAGTCCTTTGGTTGCAGATACCCAGTGAATCACACCTTTTACCTTACGCCCTTCAGGGTTTTTACCTAAAGTATCTGGATCAATCGAGCATTTCAACTCAATCACTTCGCCGCTTGCATCTTTGATGACTTCATCGCATTTAATGACATAAGCATGGCGTAAACGCACTTCGCCCTCTGGTACCAAACGTTTAAAGCCTTTTGGTGGCACTTCTTCAAAATCTTTACGGTCAATGTAAAGCTCAGAAGTTAATGGAATCACGCGGTCCCCCATATCCACATTTGGATGGCGGGCATGCACAAGATCCAATGCTTCAGACAAATTGGTTAAGGTCACCTTTAATGGATTGAGCACTGCCATACCGCGGCCAGCAGTATTTTCAAGTGACTGACGAATACAAAACTCGAGCATGGCCACATCAACAATACCGTCTGTTTTAGACACACCCACACGTTTACAGAAATCACGTAAGCCTTCTGGTGTAAACCCGCGACGACGCATCCCCACAACCGTTGGCATACGTGGATCATCCCAGCCATTTACAAAGCCACCTTCAACCAGACGGCGAAGCTTACGCTTAGATGTAATGGTGTAATCCACATTTAAACGCGAAGATTCATACTGACGTGGAACCGCGTTTGAGTGAACTTTTTCAATGATCCAGTCATAAAATGGGCGGTGATCTTGAAACTCAAGCGTACATAGTGAATGCGTTACACCCTCAATGGCATCTGACAACGGATGCGCATAGTCATACATTGGATAAATTTTCCATGTATTGCCTGTTTGGTGATGCTCTGAATGCAAAATTCGGTACAAGATCGGATCACGCATATGTACATTTGGGCTAGTCATATCAATCTTGGCGCGTAACACTGCATGACCTTCTGGATATGTTCCATCACGCATTTTTTCAAAACGTTCGAGATTTTCCGCAACGCTTGCATCACGATAAGGTGAGTTTTTACCAGGTTCAACAAAGTTACCGCGGTTTAGCTTGATTTCGTCAGGGGTTTGCAAGTCGACATAAGCATCGCCTTGCTCAATCAGTTGCACGGCCCACGTGTAAAGCTGATCAAAATAGCTCGATGCATAGCGTGGCTCACCTTGCCAGTCGAAACCTAACCATTTTACGTCGTTGGCAATCCCATCTACGTATTCTTGTTCTTCAGCATCTGGGTTGGTGTCGTCAAATCTAAGGTTACAATAGCCTCCAAACTCTTCTGCTACACCAAAGTTCAAGCAGATGGCTTTGACGTGTCCGATATGCAAGTAGCCATTTGGCTCAGGCGGAAAACGAGTCACCACCGTTTCGGTACGACCAGCATTTAAATCCTCTGTAATGACTTGTCTTACAAAGTCTAAGCCTGCCTGTTGTTCTTGCTGCGCAGAATCGACAGGTGCATGCGTAGATGTCGGAGAGTTAGGCACAGTTGAAACAACATCATTTGGCTTCATATAGATATTTCACTTCTTACACGTTAAATTTTGAATGAATGTAAAGCAATCTTTGTTTTTTAACAAAGATTTTTACGTTTTTACTTGCCATGTAGTTTACAGTTTGCTTATGCTTCTCTCAACCAAAAAACCCATGGCTTTCGTGTCCATGATTAGGAGATTATGTAATGAGTTTTCCTCAAGTCGAATTAAACACCAATAAAGGTCGTATTGTTCTTGAGCTTAACCCTGAAAAAGCGCCTAAAACAGTTGCTAACTTCTTGGAATATGTTCGTGATGGTTTCTATGACGGCGTGATTTTTCACCGCGTCATTGATGGTTTTATGATCCAAGGCGGCGGCATGGACGAAAACTTTAAAGAAAAAGCCACTCGCGATTCTATTGAAAACGAAGCAGATAATGGTTTGAGCAATGACGAAGGCACGATTGCTATGGCACGTACCCAAGCGCCTCACTCTGCATCTGCACAATTCTTTATCAACGTTAAAAACAACTCATTCCTCAACCACACAGGTAAAACTGCGCAAGGTTGGGGTTATGCGGTGTTTGGTAAAGTTGTTGAAGGTTTAGACGTTGTAAACACAATCAAAGGTGTTCGTACTGGTAATCGTGGTTACCACGCCGACGTTCCTCTTGAAAATGTTGTGATTGAATCTGCTAAAATTATCGCTGAATAATTTTAGACGGATCTATTCGTGACCTATCTGTTTATCTCAGATTTGCATCTGTCACCTGAACACCCTCGACTCGTTCGAGGGTTTTTAGATTTATTGATACACTATCAAGACCGTAACACCCAGCTTTATATTATGGGCGACTGGTTTAATGCCTGGATTGGCGACGACTACAGCGCACCTTGGCTAGATGAAATTGTCGCTGCACTGATCGTATTTCACCAAGCTGGAAATCAGGTTTATTTTCAGGCTGGAAATCGAGACTTTGCAGTGGGTGCTGAATTTTTAAAACAATTTGCTGGTACTTTACTCCCCGATGTCTATGAATTAAACATTGCAGGGGTTCATTATCGAATTGAGCACGGCGATGCACTCTGTACCGATGATATTGCCTATCAACGCTTTAAAAAGATTATCCGCAATCCGTTACTGATCGCGATTTTAAAACGTACACCTTTAAGCTTTAGACAAAGACTCGCGAATGGATTTCGGCAAAAAAGCCACGACCAAAAACAACAAAAAAGCTATGACATTATGGATGTCAACGATGCCGCCGTTCATCAGGCACTCCAATATCCCGATATTCTCATTCATGGACATACACACCGTCCTCAAATCCACCATACCTATGACAAAACTCGCATTGTGCTGGGTGACTGGCGTGAAAAAGAAGGATGCGCCATGATTTTAGAAGTCCATGAAAACGGACAATATGAGTTTATTGAGTGGACAATACACTAAATTTTATTTTAGTGGTTTAAACAAAAAACTGCTTAGGCTATGCTAAAAACATTGATTCGCTTCATATTTATTGAGTGTAACTAAAAGGTTTTAATGATGGATGTATTAAACGCCACACAAATGCGCTACACCACAAAAGCGTACGACGCTTCAAAAAAAATTCCAGACCACCAATTTCAACGCTTACTCGAAATTCTTCGTTTAACACCGTCATCGGTTAATATTCAGCCTTGGCATTTTTTAATTGCAGACAACATCGAAGCCAAAACACGAATCGCCAAAGGACTGACAGGTCGTTATGCCTATAATGCACCTAAGGTACTAGATGCTTCACATAGCATTATTTTTTGTACGCGTACCGATGTCACACAGGAACATCTAGAGCAGCTCCTCAAACAAGATGATTTGAATGGACGTTTTAAAGACGAAAAAGCCAAGGAAGCTCAAGGTCAAACTCGTGCAGGCTATGTCGAATATTATCGAAACGAGCAGCAAAATCTTTATGGCTGGATGGAAAATCAAACCTTTATTGCGCTGGGTCAGCTTTTACTAGCGGCAGGTTTAGAAGGCGTCGATGCCACGCCGATGGGTGGATTCGACGAAGAAATCATCAGTCAGGAATTTGCACTTGCTGAAAAAGGATTGCGCCCATCTGTCATTGTGTCACTAGGCTATCGTAGTGAAAGCGATTTCAATGCCCAATTACCTAAATCTCGTCTCGATGACGCAGTTATTTTTACCACACTTTAATGATACCTAGTGCTCATCGGGCAAAACACTCTGTCCGATGTAGCAATTTACATGGCTTTCGCTAAGCACAGAATTCCAAGAACTCCCAAGATCAGACCAAGCATAGCTTTCCAATCGGTACGCTCTTTAAATATGATCATTCCACTTAACACACCAAATACCACAACGAGCAGATTCATGCCTGCAAATACAATCGCAGGACTGTCTTTGAGCAGCACATGTGCCTGAACATACAACGCAATATTGGCAAAATTGAAACCTCCAAGTAGCAAACCACCCAAAACATTTTTAATTTGCATGTTTTGTTTTGCAAATACATAGACATAAACAAAGGAAAATACGAATGCCAAGATGAATACCAGATTCAACGTCATTGGTAATTTCAGGCCTAAACTGCTGGTATATTTAAGTAAAATATCAATTAGTGCATATCCGGCCCAAACACCAACCAACCCGCTCCATGCTTTTCGATGGTTGACTGAAACATGCTCGGTTTTGCTCATCACAATCAAGGCAACCGCGATGAGTCCTAATCCCATACCGAGTATTTTAAAGGTACTCATGGCCTCATGAAAAATAAAAAAAGCGGCCAGCAACGACAACACCACTGAAAGACGCTGTGCAAGTTCAGTTTTTACAATGCCGGCGTGCTGTAACGACTTGGCAAGTAATAAAAATACGCTCGGCAATGCCATTGCTAACACGATAATTAACCACCACGGCGTGTGTTGAACAGACAGATGCGCAATATTTGGCTGAAACCATAAAAAGCACAACAGGCTGGCACTTACATAATTCCAGACAATCAGTTGAAGCGGTTCAAAGCCTTTCGATTTGAGCACTTTGAGTAAAACAGACACCAGCACGCTACAACATGCTGCCAACACAATAAATCCCATGGTATTGCCTCATAAAAAAAGAAAAGCCCAACAAGTGGGCTTTTCAAAACGTCGAGCTAATTATTTATAACGACTTACCATCGCTTCTAAAGAAATAGGACGAATCTTGTCTGCATTGCCTGCTGTACCAAATGATTGATAACGTTCGATACATACTTGTTTCATTGCATCAACAGTTTTTGCAAAATATTTACGCGGGTCAAATTCGGCAGGATTTTCCGCCATGAAACGACGAATTGCACCGGTTGAAGCCAAACGTAAATCGGTATCGATGTTGATTTTACGTACACCGTGCTTGATTGCTTCAACAAGCTGCTCTACTGGCACACCGTAAGTTTCGCCAATTTGTCCACCGTTATCGTTGATAATTTTCAACCAGTCTTGTGGTACAGAACTTGAACCGTGCATCACAAGGTGTGTATTTGGCAACGCAGCATGAATTTCTTTAATGCGGTCAATCGCCAAGATATCGCCTGTAGGTGGACGGGTAAACTTGTAAGCACCATGTGATGTACCTACTGCAATTGCAAGAGCATCGACATTGGTATCTGCAACAAACTGAGTTGCTTCTTCAACAGAAGTCAAAAGCTGTGAATGGTCTAATACACCTTCTGCACCGACACCATCTTCTTCACCAGCAAGACCAGTTTCAAGACTGCCCAAGCATCCGATTTCGCCTTCTACAGATACGCCACACGCATGCGCGAGTTCAACAACACGACGTGTTACATCGACGTTGTAATCATAAGACGTTGGCGTTTTACCATCTGCACCAAGTGATCCATCCATCATGACCGAGCTAAAGCCCAACTGAATCGAACGCTGACAAACATCAGGGCTGGTTCCATGATCTTGATGCATTACCACCGGAATATGTGGCCATTCTTCGATTGCTGCCAAAATCAAGTGACGTAAAAATGGAGCGCCTGCATATTTGCGTGCACCTGCCGAAGCTTGAACAATTACAGGTGAGTTGGTTTCATCCGCTGCCAACATGATCGCGCGCATTTGCTCAAGATTGTTTACATTAAACGCTGGTACGCCGTAGTTATGTTCTGCAGCGTGATCCAAGAGCTGGCGCAATGAGATAAGTGCCATAATATCCTCCCAGGTAGTGGCACCTATTCTACAGTGTCATGTATTTCAATTCAGCAACAAATCACACAATTTCAAAAAAAAATCCCTGTATTTGCAGGGACTTTTATAAAACCAAAGCGTATTACTTGGCTTTTTCTTGATTCTGCTCAGTTGCTCCAGCATTTTCAGCAGCAGGTGTCGCTGCATCTGCCGGCGCATTCGAAACAGACTCTGGAATATCTGTATTTTTTTCATCCATAACGGGCTTATCCAAAGCATCAATTGCAGCTTGCTGCTCTGGTGTCACTTTTTCATCTGCTGGTGCCGACTGTCCTTGCTGTGCTGCCGGTGCATCGTTCTTTTTAGAACATGCAGTCAATGTTAATGGTGCAATAATTAACGCAGCGAGTAGAATGTTTAACTTCATCAGATTGTCTCATCACGGGTGATTCGTTGGACAGATTTTATTGCAGATATATGACAGTTCGATGAATCTCATATGAAAAAAAACCAGCCTTCAGGCCGGTTTTTTTAAGCAAGTGAGCGATTAAGCGCGTTCGAGCAATACAGCTACTGCTGGTAGAGTTTTACCTTCAACGAACTCAAGGAAGGCACCGCCACCTGTTGAAATATAGCTAATCTTGTCTGCAACGTTGTATTTGTCAATTGCTGCCAATGTATCACCACCACCTGCAATCGAGAAACCTGCCGATTCAGCAATCGCTGTAGATAAAGCCTTGGTGCCTTCGCCAAATTGATCGACTTCAAACACACCCACAGGGCCATTCCATAAAATGGTTTTAGACGCTTCTAAAATTTTAGCAAATGCTTTTGCTGTGTCTGGGCCAACATCTAAAATCATGTCGTTGTCAGCAACATCACTTACTGGCTTGATCGTGGCTTGTGCTGAGGCAAGTGAGCCTAGGAAATCGTCAAAATGAATTTGTGAAGCGTCTGCTACGACCACATCAGTTGGTAATGGCACACTCACCTTAGCGGCAATACTTTTTGCCGTTTCAATCAGATCGGCTTCATAAAGTGACTTGCCTACATTGTAGCCCGCTGCAGCGAGGAAAGTATTGGCAATACCACCACCAACAATTAACTGATCGCAGATAGTAGAGAGTGAATTGAGCACATCAAGCTTCGTCGACACTTTCGAACCCGCTACAATTGCGACCATTGGTTTTTCAGGAGTTTCCATAGCACGGCCCAAAGCGTCAAGTTCAGCTGCCAACAATGGCCCTGCCGCTGCAACCGGTGCAAAACGTGCAACGCCTTCTGTAGACGCTTCTGCACGGTGCGCTGTACCGAAGGCATCCATTACAAATACATCGCAAAGTGCTGCATATTTTTGAGCAAGTTCAGGATTATTTTTCTTTTCACCATGATTAAAGCGCACGTTTTCAAGCAAAACCACTTGACCTGACGCGACCTCAACACCTTCGAGGTAATCTGTCAAAAGTTTAACCTCTTGCCCAAGCGCCTTAGACAGATACTCAGCGACTGGAGCCAACGATTGCTCGGCTTTAGGTTCACCTTCAACAGGACGCCCCAAATGAGAACACACCATGACTGCAGCACCTTGAGCCAATGCAGCTTGAATGGTAGGCAATGCAGCACGTAAACGGGCATCACTGGTAATTTGACCATTTTTTACGGGTACATTTAAATCTTCACGAATTAATACTCGTTTTGTGTTTAAGTCGAGGTCCGTCATACGCTTAAAGTTCATTGAGTGCTCTCTTTTACTCTTATGAAAATTATAAATGGCGACATTTTAAATGATTATGATAAAAAAAGTGAGTTTTTTTATAGAAAAGCTGTCGAACGTCTTCATTTTCATTATGATAGATGGAGTTGTACTACGAAATTACGATGCAAAGCCTTATGTCTATTCATCCAGATCCAAAAATTAATAAGTTAAACGTACTTGGCGAACCGTTGGCAAGCTGTTGTTTCGATCCAATTACAGGGTATTTCCGAAATGGATTTTGCCATACAGCCACCACAGACCTCGGTCAACATACTGTTTGTGCAGAAATGACCTCGGAGTTTTTGAGCTTTTCACAAAAAGTCGGCAATGATTTGATTACGCCGCTACCAGAAGTTGGTTTTCCGGGCTTAAAACCTGGTGATTTCTGGTGTATCTGTGTGTCTCGCTGGGTGGAAGCCTATCAGGCAGGCAAAGCGCCCAATGTGAAATTACATGCGTGTCATCAATCGGTGCTGAGTTATGTTCCCATAGATATCTTGCTCGACTACGCGGTTTAAGCACCATGCAGCAAATTATTTTGGCGTCGAGCAGTCAGACCCGTAAAGCATTAATGGATCGTTTGGGCATCACCTATACTGTCCTATCTCCAGATATTGACGAAACACCACGTGGCGAAACACATGCCGATCAACTCGCATCTCGTTTGGCCTACGAGAAGGCGCAGCATATTGCAAAAGACTATCCAAATGCTGTAGTGATTGGTTCGGATCAGGTTGCATGGCGTATTCATCAGCCCGATCAATTTATTGGAAAGCCGCTGAGCGCTGAAAATGCTATTGCACAGCTCAAGCAAAATTCGGGGCAAACGGTGTGTTTTAGCACAGGTTTGAGCATACATCATAGAGCTTCAGGTTTTGAGCACACGCTTATCGAGCATTATCAGGTAAAATTTAGAGTATTGACCGATGCTGAAATCGAGCGCTATGTCGCCATCGAGCAACCTTTACAGTGTGCAGGGAGTTTTCGATGTGAAGGACTAGGCATCAGCTTATTTGAATCGATGCAAGGATCAGATCAGACCACGCTGATGGGCCTTCCCTTAATTCAAGTGTGTCGTATTCTCCGCTCTTTCGGTCTTGCTTTACCTTAATTTAATATAGGCAATCTATGTCTCTTCCTCTTGATGTACTTGGCGGAATTACCGCAGAACAATTTTTAAATGAATATTGGCAAAAAAAACCATTGCTGGTTCGCAATGCCATGCCTGAAATTATCAATATTCTTGAACCTGATGATGTGAAAGAACTGGCCCTAGAGGAAACAGTCAGTGCTCGTCTCATTAAGCAAAAAGACAAAGATCCAAACCAATGGAGTGTCAAATCATCTCCACTGATTAAGGGTGATTTTCAGAAATTACCAAAGCTCTGGACACTGTTGGTTCAGGCTGTAGACCATTATTCTTTTGATCTGGCAGAACTTTGGAAAAAATTTCCATTCATTCCACAGTGGCGACGAGATGACATTATGGTGTCTTACGCACCTAAAGGTGGCTCAGTAGGCCAGCATTTCGACTTTTATGATGTTTTTCTGGTTCAGGGATACGGTCATCGCCGTTGGCAACTTGGGCAAATGTGTGATGAAAACACAGCGTTTGTCATAGGTCAGCCCCTCAAGTTATTACCAGAAATGGATGTACACTTTGATGAAGTTTTAGCGCCAGGCGATTTACTGTACGTACCACCTGGGCTGTCGCATTATGGCGTTGCAGAAGATGACTGCCTCACTTTTTCGTTTGGCTTTCGTATGCCAAACGTTGCGACCATGATGGATCGAGTAAGCGATCGATTTGCAGACAACGCCTTACTCAAAAATCCCGTGATTGATATTATGCGAGATCAGGTGGGCCAGATTGGAGAAATGACCAGCAACGAGCTGGCTTACTTAAAGGCTAAAGTACTCGATCAGCTTCAGCATTCAAGCGACTTTGAACACGCCTTAGTTGCGCTGATGTCTGAACCTAAGTATCCAGATAACATTCCAGAACCTGACGAAATTGAAGCCGATGACTTACGCGAAATTTTGTCAACGGGTTATGAGCTATGTCTGGAGCCTGCATCTCGATTGCTTTATACCCAACAGGATGATCAGTTACTGTTTTGGGCCAATGGTGAAGCGTGTTGTATCGATGATAGGTTTGCCCCACTGCTAAAAGCACTTGCAGATGGTCAGGTATTACCGTTTGATGCGCAATTTGATCATGATGAATTTCTTGAAGATCTAGCACAGTTGTTAAATGATTCGGTCTTAATGCTGCTACCACCTGAAGAAGAATAAAATTAAAAGTGCGAAGAATTGACATAATTCTTCGCACTAACAATTCGTTACTTGAGCTTCCTGATTGTTCTTGGCAAGTTAAACATAGAACAAAAATCAAGGAAATTGCTTGAAATGGCTAGCCCGGCGCAAATCATTCGTCATAAATTACTCAATACTTTCTTCTCGCGGCACTCTGTCTGGTTTCTATGTATGCTGGTTGCAATCAGTATTTCATGGTTCCATTTCACCCACACACCCCATTATCTGTATTATTTTATTTCCGATACTGTTTTAAATGTAATCTGGGTCATCACCAGCATTTTAAGTGTGGTTGGATTATACGATGTGCTTCAAAGCAAACACTCTATTTTAAGAAATTATCCCATCATGGGTCATTTTCGTTTTTTATTTGAAGATTTTCGCCCTGAAATTCGTCAGTATTTTATTGAATCAGATCAAGATGCCTTGCCTTTTTCACGCATGCAGCGCAGTTTAGTTTACCAGCGCGCCAAAAACCAAAATGCAGATAAACCGTTTGGATCGATTATCGATGTCTATCAAAAAGATTACCGCTTTATGGTGCATTCACTGGTTCCATGCCCACCTGCGGATATCAAAAGTTTTCGTATTAACATTGGTAATGCTCAATGCACCCAACCCTACAGCGCATCGATCATGAATATTTCTGCGATGAGCTTTGGCAGCTTGAGCGCCAATGCAATTCGTGCGCTCAATAAAGGCGCTCAAATGGGTCACTTTTATCATGACACCGGTGAAGGTAGTTTAAGCCCGTATCATCTTGAATATGGGGGTGACATTGTATGGGAAATTGCCAGCGGCTACTTTGGTTGCCGTACGCCTGATGGAAAGTTTGATCCTGAAAAATTCAAACAACAGGCCGAACTTCCACAAATTAAAATGATTGAAATCAAACTCTCTCAAGGTGCAAAGCCCGGGCATGGCGGCATTTTACCTAAGCATAAAATTACTGAAGAAATTGCACAAATTCGTGGTGTGTCTCGCGACCAAGATTGTATTTCGCCACCGAAACACTCTGCGTTTAATACACCTATTGAAATGATGCACTTTATACAGCAGTTACGTGAACTCTCTGGCGGCAAACCGGTCGGATTCAAACTATGTATTGGTCAGCCTTGGCAATTTATGGGCATCGTTAAAGCAATGCTGGAAACCAAAATTGTGCCAGACTTTATTGTGGTGGATGGCTCTGAAGGCGGTACAGGTGCGGCACCGATCGAATTTAGTGATTATATTGGTACACCGCTCAGAGAAGGCCTTTTATTTGTACACAATACCTTGGTCGGTGCAGGATTAAGAGATCAAATTAAAATTGGCGCCAGTGGAAAAATTATCAGTGGTTTCGATATTGCCAGTACGCTTGCATTAGGAGCAGACTGGGTCAACTCTGCGCGTGGCTTTATGTTTGCCGTTGGCTGCATTCAGGCTCAAAGTTGCCATACGAATCAATGCCCCGTAGGCGTCGCAACCCAAGACAAAGATCGTCAAAAAGCCATCCATGTACCGACTAAAGCTGAACGTGTATTTAACTTTCAAAAAAATACCTTGCATGCACTGGCCGAAATTATCGCAGCTTCAGGTTTACAACATCCGTCAGAAATTAAGGCACATCATTTAGCACAGCGAGTGAATGATCGCGAGATCAAAAACTATGCTCAGTTACACTTCTTTTTCAAAGGTGGAGAACTTCTCGACTGCCATGAAAAAGATGACGAAAACTTTTACTACAGAATGTGGAATATGGCGATGGCCGATCATTTTTAAAAAGCACACCATCCATCAGGTGCAATCTAATCACTTGATTAGATTGCGCCTTACTTTTTTAGAGGTACAGACATCAAGGTATGACGACTTAAATAACACAGTACGTCTTATCGCAATTGATCTGCTCGTTCAAAACAATAAAAAATACGCTGCAACATCTTATTTTACTTAAAATCTTTCGCTTTTGAATTAATCATTCTATTTAAAATGAAAGTTCATATCAGCGAGACTTAATATTTGATATCTCATGTAGCACCAATTTAAATGATATTGTACCTATCATTCAAACTATCAAAGCATCATAGATTGATGAAACAGATAAACTATTAAATTTAATCATTTTAAATAGCCATTATACCTACATTGAATATACATTGTAATTACAAAAGATATTCAAATTCCACTGCTTGCTATAGTAAAAAGCCAGCGTTTGAGGCTGGCTTTAATTAAAATAAATACTAAGACTTAGTAGTAATGATGTTTAGGACGCGCATGCAAAAATGCAGGAATTAACCCCGTGAGTGCAGCTCGAATATCTGCTCGCTCATTAATTAACTGATGCGAGCCTTCTTCAAGCATGAGTAAGGTTTGCAAACGAAACTTACGCCGAATGAACTCAATGTTATAGCGCCAATCGACAGTTTGATCGAGTGCGCCTTGTGCTAACCACACTGGGATCCTACAAGGTGGTCGCTCTTCCATTTCAAACATCCATTTAGACATTGCCAGAATCCAGTCCATCCCCATTATACGTGGTTGTAACGGATCTTTAAGACGCACAAAACGTAAAAATTCAGGATTATGATTGTTGCGTCTAAAGTGTCTTGGTACTTGACGGCGTATTCTGCGAATAATGCCAAGCCCGACCGGATTATGCCACCATGCCGTCTTGGCAGGTCGGATTAAAGGTGAAAGCAATAACACCCGATCTACAATAGGATCTTGGCGTTTCTGTGCATATTCGAGTAAATGATGCATCCAGATTGCACCACCCGTACTTTGTCCAATACCGACCCAAGGCTTTGGCAGCTGGTTTGCATGCTTCACGTACTGATAAACTGCTAGCAACACGTGTTGGTAATGATCAAAATTTTGAATACTCGCCGGCGAGCCATCACTCAAACCATGACCCGGTAAATCGTAAGTGAGTACACTAAAACCCTGATCCAGAATTTCTCGGATAATCGGCTGATAAATACCGCTATGCTCTAAATAACCATGCAGTAAAAAGACAGTACCCAATGGAACATCACGTTCAGGTTGAAACACCTGAACATGCAATTTAAACAGTGGCATTTGAATGTAGCCTTGCCAGTGCTTCGCAGACAATTGATCGAGTCCGTACAGTTTCTTATAGGCCAGTAAATCCCGAGATGGTTGCATTTCGTGATTCAGATTCAGTTGTGGCAAAATCTGTGGAGTCTGCTCACGATTCGGGACTGGCAGATCAAGTTGCTGTAATACTGTAGGATTTAGAAATGGAATATCTGACATTTAGGGCACCTCACGACAACCACTTGAGCCAAAAAGCATATCCCGTACTGTGGCCAAAAGTTCGTAATTGGCACGGCGACTATGATCATAATTTTGCTGGCTCGGCTGCCAAGCGCTTAATTGAGTAGGCATTGGAGCTTCAACTGGAATGGTTTCTATTCCATTCAATGCAAAAAGACGCCGTGTTCGCGGCATATGATATACATCTGTTACAAGCATCACAGTCGGCGCTCCACCTTTTTTCTGAAGCAATAAAGAGCTAAATCGCGAATTTTCACAGGTATTCATACTGCGGTTTTCAAGCAATTTTGCTTCTACGCCTCGTTCTTTTAACCATGCTTGCATATAAGGAGCCTCAACACCACTTAATACAATCGGTAATTTGTATTTTTTTTCAATTTCCAAAGTTTTTTCTAGGCGAAGTTTGGTGTAGGCATTCACTACAATATCTTTACGATTGTCTGCGAGTGTTAAGCCGCCACCTAAAACCACAATGGCATATGGTTTGGCATGATAAGACGAAGCTCTGAGATCACTTTGATTTTGTCTAATAAACTCGATATCCTCGGTAATTTCATTTTTACTGGCTTCGTCTTCTGGTGTTGCAACAGGATGTGTTTTTAAAAAAACAATATATTTGTCACGTAGTGCCTTATTTTCAGAGTGATTTAAATCAAACAACTGGCTCACAATTACACTTGAGGCTGATGCTGGATTCTCTGGATTCTCTTTTTCATGCTTGGCAGCATCTTTGACGTGAGTCGTCTCATCTTTCTTGGCCAGTAAAGGCACACTCGTTGCATTTTTTTCGTCTTCTTGCTGCTCTTTAAGTTGCTCATCTTCAATGCGGTGTTGTAGTACGCGATAACGCGCTTGTAACAGGCCAAGTTCTTCAAACTTCTGCTGACTCATGGCCTCTTCGACTAACCGCAAATAGGCTTGACGTGCAATCCAGAGATTTGAACCAGGCTCTAGATTTTCATGCTCGCTAAGCGATGCATTTTGCTGACTCTTTGCAGCCACTTGATTCACTTCGACAGGTACAAAGTAATTCAGTCCCTTTACGATCATTTTTGAATAAAACGGCGTGTAGATAAAAACCATTAGACATGCGGCAAGTACGAACAGTATAGCCACTGCTCGAACAAGTCGGATCATCCAATGTATTTGTGTCATACAGTTTTGTTCCTAATGTGAAGTAATCAAACCGTTTGAATTGAACAGCACGGGTTCAGGCTCAAGTCGAACATTAAATTTTTGTGCGACATCTGATTGTACTGCTCGGTAAGTGTGCTGCACATCGGTCAAGGTTGCATTGGCATAATTCACCAGAACAAGTGCTTGTTTTTCAAACATTCCTACACAGCCGAGCTTTTTACCTTTCCAGCCAGTCTGATCAATCAGCCATCCTGCTGCAATTTTGGTACGTCCGTCTGGCTGCGGGTAATGAGGAATCGTAGGAAATTTTGTGTGGATTTGCTCAAATTCCTGCGATGAAATCACCGGGTTTTTAAAGAAACTACCTACATTAGGATATTCTTTAGGATCTGGCAATTTGCTTTGACGAATCGCAATCACTTGTTTTTGTAAATTTTCGGGGGTTTTGTCATCACCAACCGCTTTGAGCAAATCACCGTAATTTAGCTTCAGTTTCGGCGTTTTGAGTAATTTAAAACTGACATGTGTAATGACATATCGCTCAGGATCATCTTTAAAAATACTGTGCCGATAAGCAAATTTACAGTCTTGAGCATCAATGGACTTTACAGCCTGAAGCTTACGATCATACACATGAACCTGTTCAATAAACTCACCAACCTCAACACCGTATGCTCCAATATTCTGAACCGGAGATGCACCCACGAACCCCGGGATTAACGCCAGATTTTGAAGTCCATACCATCCATTTTCGGTAGTTTTTAAAACAAATTCATGCCAGTTTTCGCCTGCACCCACATTTACCAGTACATGCTCGGCGCTTTCATTGATTATTTCATATCCTTGAATATCCATATGAATCATCAACGCATTCACATATTGTGGCAGCAACATATTGCTCCCGCCAGATAACACGAGTACATTGAGATCATGAGTATGGGCATATTCGAGTGCATCAATTAGTACGTGCAAAGAATTGATCTTGACATAGTGCGATGCAATCACATCAAGCTGTAACGTATTAAATGGTTTGAGTTGAATCTGTTGTTGAATGTGTATCACGTTAAATCCTGTTTTGATCCACTATCCGTGGTGTTCACGTTTAAACTCGGCTACCCATGCTGCAGCACTGGATTCGCATTGATCCAATACACGTTCGAATCCATCTGCATCGCCATAATAAGGGTCTGGGATGGCTTTGTGTTTGTATTTAGGATCATGTTCACTCATCAAAGCCACTTTAGAGCGTACACGTGATTTTCCAAAACGTTTAATCGCCTGACGCTCTAGGGTTTGAATGTCTTCAAGATTTTGATGATCCATCGCCAAAATCAGATCAAACTCAATGAAGTCTTCAAGCTGAATCTGGCGAGCACGCAGTGAAGATAGATCATAGCCACGCTTTAAAGCATGTGTTTGAGAACGCGCGTCTGGCGCTTTATTGGGATGATAATTGCTGGTGCCGGCCGAATCGACAGTTATATTGAGATTATTTGCATCGCACGCGTGTCTTAATACGATTTCAGCCGTTGGCGAGCGGCAAATATTACCTAAACAGACACATAACACCTTATAAGGCGTTTGAGATGACATATCAAACCTCAGCAACAGATCACGATGAATAACTGTTATGTTAAGTGATTTAATTCACGAATCCTATAGAATCTCTTAAGAGTTTCGTGATCAAATGATTTGTCGATCAAAAAGCATTCTTTTGATTCGGCTTCACAATAAAATGATGGATTAACTCAATAAAACAATGATTTGTAATTGACAAGCAAATTAAATAAGGACGGAACGATGGGATATTTTCAGTTTCAGAGCGCATCAAGCATCATTTCAGGATTAGGATCAATTGCTGAGCTTAAAACTATTTTGATTGATCGAAACCATCAAAAAGTTTTGCTGGTGACGGATCAAGGAATGATTGCCCATCAGTATCACTTACCTGTGATTGAGTGTTTAGACGCAGCTCAGATTGATTATGTTATTTATTCAGATATTCAAGCCGACCCACCAGAAGAGATTGTTTTAAATGCGGCTGCCTTTGCGAAACAAGAGAAAGTTGATGCTGTTTTAGGTTTTGGCGGTGGTAGCTCAATGGATGTCGCAAAAGTGATTGCGTTACTTGCCCATCCTGATCAAACACAACAGTTAAGCGACATGTATGGCGTAAATAATGCCAAAGGCCCCCGATTACCGCTGATCTTGATTCCGACTACGGCAGGAACCGGCTCCGAAGTCACACCGATTTCGATCATCACGACAGGTGAAACAACTAAAACCGGAATTGTATCACCAGTTTTGTATGCCGATGTTGCGATATTAGATGCGAACTTTACCCGTGATTTACCAGCACACATCACCGCGGCCACCGGAATTGATGCCATGGTGCATGCGATTGAAGCTTATAGCAGTAAACTGAAAAAAAATGTTTATGCCGATATGCTGGCAAAACATGCACTGCGTTTACTTAATGATAATCTGCCTAAAGTTCTGAGTAATGGACATGACATGGATGCACGTCAAAACATGTTGCTTGGCTCAATGCTTGCAGGTCAAGCATTTGCAAATGCACCTGTAGGGGCTGTACATGCGCTGGCTTATCCATTGGGTGGTCATTTTCATTTGTCTCACGGACATACCAATGCGTTGGTATTGGTCGAAGTTTTAAAATACAACGCGCCACATGCTAAACAGTTATATGCAGAATTAATGCAATGGCTCGACCCTAAAAGTAATGGCTGTGCAGACGGCTTGTGCGATTTGTTCATCGACCATATGCAAAATCATCTTGATCATAGTGGGCTGACTTTAAAACTGAGCCAACTCAATGTACCGCACTCTAGCCTTGAAACACTGGCGCAAGATGCATTATTGCAAACCCGTCTATTACAAAATAACCCACGCGAAATGACACATCAGGCTGCGTATCAGATTTATGAGGCAATTTACGCATGAAACCAATACCCAAACGCCGTGACCAGTTTCATTATTTTTTAAATATCCAGACACGCTGGGCAGATAACGATATTTATGGTCATGTAAACAACGTGACTTATTATAGTTATTTTGATACAGCCGCTAACTCACTTTTGATTCAACATGCAGGCTTTGATATTCGTCAGTCACCGATCATCGGACTAGTCGTCGACTCGGCATGCAGTTTTTTTAAGGAACTCACCTTTCCAGATACCATTGAAGTGGGTGTTGCAATTTCAAAAATTGGGCAAAGCTCCTTACGCTATGAACTCGCAATATTTAAGCAACACCAGCTTGAACCTTGTGCACAGGGACACTTTGTCCATGTTTTTGTTGATCGAGAAACACGAAAAAGTACCACAATTCCCGATGCGATGCGTGAGGCGCTTACAGCCTATCAGTTAAATCAAAGCTAAATGAAAAATGGGCACCAACATAAATGTTTACCCCTTTTTATAGCTTAAGATTAACGTTCTGCAATTCGGCATCGAAAGTATCTAGTAGTGATTTCACCACCTTGTTTTCACTCATCAAGGTTACCGCACGTTGGAAAGCTTTTTCTTTACGCTCTGACTGTTTAATAAACGGCGTAATTGAGGCCACTTCACCATATTGCACTTTAAACTGTGTGTTTGGCCAACGAGTGATCAACTCAGATTCAAGCGCATGTTGTAACTGAGACAACATCCCTTCATATTGCTGAGGAATAATAAAAATACTGGTGCCATCAATTTGCCCAGTCATTAATCCATATTGAGCGAGCTCTTGCACTGCAGGTGAAAGTTGACTGCCTCTAAACCAAAACTCCCATTTTTCAAGTGTCCACTCACCTTCAAGTACCTGTTCTTGAAGTTTCAAAATGTCTTGAGGCATTAGGTTATTAGGCTCAAGCGCTTCGCTACTCACATCCGCGTTAATTCCATGGGCTTGAAGAGGTTCATTTTCTAGCACTGGCTCAATGTTGCTTAGATTTGACTCTTCAACAGCAAGCGCAGAAGTGTCTTCAATAGGCTGACCAAATAAATCAGTAGGTACATCGGACGCTACATCAGTTAAGGTTTGTAATTTTGGTTGTTCGAGATTTTCCTCTGGCTGAAGCTCGGTTTCCACTGGAAAAAGCGACATATCTTGTACGCTCAGTGCGGGCTCAACTGTGCTAGGTTCTAGACCGATTAATCCATCTGTTTCAATATCAAAAACCAAAACATCTGAATTTTCAGGTTCAGTTATAAGAGCTTGCTCAGAAACTGTATGATTGAGCACCACGTCATCCGACTCAACGTCGAGCGCTGATTCTTCGAAATGCTCTGGTATTGGTGTTGGCTCTGCTTGAGCTGACGGCGCTTCAGTTAAGCGCTGTTCATGACTTTCATCAACTGCTTCTATTTCTTGTATAGATTGCTTAGATTCTAAGGGGGTATGTGTATGAACATTTGGTTCATCCGTTTCAGCTGATTCAACTGAAACAGTGGTCGTACTGTGTGTAGAATGCTCCAGAGTGGTAGGTGCAGATTCGTGCACCACAATTTCATCGAGGGCCAATGGGCGAAACGCCAACAGGCGTAGTACACACATCTCGAAACCCTGCTCCTGAGTCACCGCGAGCTGAAGTTCGGCACGTCCTTTACAGGCGATTTGGTAATACAGCTGCAAATCTTGTGCAGATACAGTTTTCGACAGTGCAAGTATTTTTTGATTAATTTCGTCGCTATATTTTAAGCTTAGCTCAGGCAAATACTGAAGCAATGCCAGCTCGTGTAATGTCGAAATCAATTGATCTAGCACCAGCGATACATCGAGCGCTTGTTGTCGAAATTGCATTAATAATTGACTGACGCGCTGCGGGGCATTTTGATGGATTGCCAGAATCAGATCATAAATAATAGTACGATCAATCAACCCTAGCATTTCTTTAACATCTCGTTGCTGAATTTCACCCTGACCGTAGGCAATCGCCTGATCGGTCAGTGACAAAGCATCACGTAAAGAACCTTGCGCCGATTCAGCGATTTGCCAAATAGCGTCTTTTTCGGCTGAAATATCTTCTTTGGTTAAAATTTCGGTCAAATGCGATGTAATCTCATCGACTGCCAGCGGGCGCAAAGTAAATTGTAAGCATCTTGAAATCACCGTGATCGGAAGCTTTTGCGGATCGGTGGTGGCAAATAAGAATTTGACGTGTTCAGGTGGCTCTTCAAGTGTTTTGAGCAGGGCATTAAATGAATGCGTCGATAACATATGCACTTCATCAATCAAGTACACCTTAAAGCGCCCTTGAGTCGGTGCGTACGGAACATTATCCAGCAGCTCTCGAGTGTCTTCTACTTTGGTTCGAGAAGCAGCATCAATCTCGATCAAATCAATAAACCGGCCTTCATTTACAGCCTTACAGGTCGTACAAACTTCACATGGTGTAGAGGTAATACCGGTTTCACAGTTTAAACACTTCGCCAGAATACGGGCAATTGTAGTTTTACCTACGCCACGTGTTCCGGTAAATAAGTAGGCATGATGCAAGCGGCCACGTTCAAGCGCACTCGTAAGCGCACGAGACACATGATTTTGACCCACGAGTTCGATAAAGTTTCGTGGACGATATTTTCTGGCCAGTACTTGATACATGGATGCTCCTTGGTTTGCCCATAAGCATACTGTTTTTTTGAACGTTAGTGAATGAATAAGCACAATATCCGTTCAGAGTTGCTTTAAAGTGCAGCAGTTGCTCGGCGTATTTAAAGACGCTTATGGGCAGCAGAGAATTTACTCTGATATTTTGTGTGGTACTACAGTTGCTGTTTTGGGCAAGGTTATCCATACAAAAACAGATAAAATCACGAACATCACTCCTGCAATACTCAGCACAATACTATGCGATGCAGTAAATGCATTTGCAGCCGCAGCCATTACATCATGTGCCAAAGTAGGTTCGAGCATCTTTACTGCTTGAACTGCCTCTCCAACCGAAGCTGACGCTGTTTCTACCCACTGTATAGGCAGATTTTCTGGTAAAACGATTGCACGCGTGTAGAAAAATGACAGCATAAGGCCAAAAATTGCAATGCCTAATCCGGCTCCTAACTCGTAGGCCATACCCTCAATTGCACCCGCCGCAGTGGCTTTATGAGGTGGGACAGAAGACATAATTGCTGCCGTAGAAGAAAGTAGTGCAATTTCAACGCTAATTCCCATTATCACCATCCAAGCCCAAGCTTGCATATGTTGTGTATCAAAGTTGATTGAAGCCAGACCAAAAAAACTAAACCCACATGACAGCATTCCGAGTGTTGCCACTGGCCTTAAACCATAACGGTTCATCAAAACACTGGCAAAAGGCCCACCCACACTAATTGCCACCATAAACGGTACAATAAACAAACCGGCCTCAAGGGGTGAATAGCCATACACAAATTGCAACTCTTGCGAAAGCAGTAGTTCAAATCCGACTAACGCAATCATGGCCACCATCGCCATAATAACACTGGTTGAAATCACCGGATGCTTAAATAAGTGTACATCAATCATCGGCGCTGGCGTTTTTAGTTGATGACGAATAAAGCCAGTAAGGAGTACAAAACCTGCAAGCATGACCATAAAAATTGTCATGCTTGGTGCATGCATCGCGGTTTTGGCGGCATAGATTAATGTCAAAATAGCCACCACCAAGATCAACGCCTGAAATAGATTCAGGGCTTGTTTGTGTTGTATGTGCTGTTTAGGCACCCAAAAAGCCGTGAGTAGAATCACTGTAATAATAATTGGAACGTTGATTAAAAATACTGCACCCCAAGAGAAATGCTCCAGTATAAAGCCGCCGAGCAATGGTCCAAATGCAGCACCTCCTCCTCCGACTGTTCCCCAGATACCTAGCGCATAATTACGCTGTTTTTCATCTAGAAATGTGGTTCTTAATCCTGAGAGCGTGGCAGGTAAAATCATAGCTGCACCTAAGCCCAAAAGCGCCCGTGCTACTATTAGCAATGCTGCAGAATTTGCAAAAGCAGCCAGTAAAGATGCAAGACCAAAAATGGAAGCCCCGACCAGCATGAGGCGCTTAAATCCAATTCGATCGCCTAACGCCCCCATTGGTAAAATTAAACCTGCCATAATGAGTGAATAAATATCAATCACCCACAGCATTTGCGTGCTCGTGAGCGCCAAATCTGCACTAAGCGTTGGAATAGCGACATGCAATACTGTTGCATCAATCGATACTGGTAAATAAATAAGGACGATGATCGCCAAGATCATCCATTTGCGGTACATAACACACCCAAATTAAAGTTGGACACTTGTTCAAGTTGATCTTATTATATTCAAACTTGAACATATGTCCAACTTTATTTATGATAAGACTTGTATGTTTCACCACTATGGATGACATGAATTATTTAAATCGAGAAGAAAGACGCGCCATGATTTTAAGTGCCGCCAAACAGGTTGCCCTTCAAGATGGACTAAGTGGATTAACGGTTCGACGCGTGGCTGCTGAGGCGCAGGTTTCTACAGGTCAAGTTCATCATCATTTTCAGTCTAGCTCTCACTTAAAAGCCGAGGTTTTTGTCGAACTGATGGATCAGCTCAATGAAATTGAAGATGGCATCGAAACAAGTAATCAAATGGTACGGATTCGCTTGATCTTAGGTTATGAAGATACTGAACAGACTCAGGCATATCTCAGATTGTGGAACGAAGCTGAAGTATTGATGCAACAAGATGAACAGATCCGCCTGGCCTATCAACTGACCATGCAGCACTGGCATGCAGCACTGATAAAAGAAATTCAAACAGGTGTTATGATTAAACAATTCAAAGATTTAACCATGCCTCAAATTCATGAAGTGGCATGGCGTCTGATTGCATTTGTTTGTGGGCTAGACGGTATATTTAAAATTGGCTTGCAAGGTTTTGAAGAAAGCTCCTTTAAACATCATGTACAGATTATGCTGGACTATGAGTTACTGGCTTCAAAACATTAAAACCAGCCTTTTTTACCCTTTAAAAATAAATCTGCACAGCGTAAGGTTTCTTGAGTCAAACTCCACAAGCGATAATCCCCTGTAATTGATCCGATTTTGAAATTATGAACATATGCGAAACTGAGATTGCGTTCTGGATCACACCATGCACCAGAACCGTTATAGCCAATGTGTCCAAATCCATGTTTGGCTCGCTTCCCCAGTGTAATTACGCGGTGGTAACCTAATCGCCAATGCATTGGTATTGGCATGACCTTGTCTCTAGAAAAACTTTGAATTGTGCTGAGCTGTTTAAAAACCGCAGGCTTGATCAGTGTTTTATCTTCAAAACAGCCTTGATTAGCCAGCATTGCATAAATCTTACTTAGGCTATTTGCAGTAAAAGCACCATTAGCAGCCGGAATAACGGCTTGTAAACCTTCATCACTAAAAAAACTGAAATGACGCATTCCTTTAGGCATCATGGCATCTTGAAAATCTTGCGGGTTTTGGCCTGTCCATGTCACCAATTTATCCATTACACTCGTTTTCTTTTGCTGGTGAGATGTTTTGTGTACTGGCGTTCCGACTTTTTCTACAGACTTTACTGGCGCAATGAGTCGTGCCACACGCGAAAGTTCAGAAACTGGTACGCCAAAATAAGCACCATCTAATTTCAACGGCTCGACTAGATATTTTTGCATCAAGTCTGGAAGTGTTGCCCCTGTTGCCTTTTCTAGCACCCCGCCTACCAGCCAACCAAATGTTAATGCCTGATAAGCTTGAGCATGGGTCGCTGTAAATCGAGGTGCTGTGCTTTCAAAGACTTCTAGCATATGCGGCCAGTCCAGCATTTCACTGGCATCTTGGATTATATTTCGAATATCGTATAAACCGCTTTGATGACTCAGAACATCCCTTAAGCTAATCTTTTGCTTGTTCTGCTGAGCAAATTCAGGCCAGTAATAGGCAATAGGTCGGTCATATTCCAAATAACCCTCACTCACGAGGATATGTGCCAATGTTGCAAGTACGCCTTTACCAGTTGAGTAACTGACAGAAAGCGTATTGGCATCCCACAACTCATCACGAGATTTTTTACCCGTTAAAATATCGACAACTTTTTGTGTTCCGAAATACACGGCGAGTGCCGCTCCCCCTTGATCAGTTCGGGCATCTTGTAACCGACTAAAATGCACTGCCAGATCATGGAATCGCTCATCTAAAATACCGTGATAATTTTGAGTATCGGCTGAGAAATATTGAGTTAGTGTATTCACTGTATGTCCCTATTTTTATTATTGTTACATTCCCGACACATCACGATATGTACCGGGAAGAATTGTTTAAAGGCTTTTCACTTGGCCTGAAACATGTGGCTTTTGAGAACGCTGATTTCGAATCAAGAAATCGGTTTCAGAAGGATTTGATGCCGTTAAAAACTCAACGGTCGATGGCAAAAATAGCGGCAACTTAAACCAAACATCTGCTTCATAGGCCGAAGGTAAATCAATACTGGCCAAAGCACGTGCTTTGCTCCACATGCCGTGAGCAATTGCTTGCTTAAAGCCAAATGCCTTTGCTGTCATCGCATGAATATGGATCAGATTATAATCACCCGAGATTTTGGCATAGCGGCGTCCTGTGTTTTCAGCAACCGTCCAGACATCTTGAACATGATAGTCAGGTACTTGAGCTTCTTTGGTTTTTTCGGCTGTACTACTTGATGTTTTTTGGCGAGAAAGATAAGTCGTGATTCCTTCCATCACCGTCTCTGCTCCCACCTTCACTGTGGTGATAAAATCAAATTGCAGGCCTTTATCATGTGGCTGAATATCGCCAAATCGACATGAAAGACTCAGTGCTTCATTAACGCCAATTGGACGAGTTTGCTTGATCTGATTACGAATATGCACCAAACCCAGAATCGCAAAAGGAAAGTTTTCTGTCGTCATCATGTGCATTTGCAAACTTTGTGACAACACAGCCAAATAGATTGCTGGAATTGTATCGTCGCTTTTAAATCCACAGACTTGATTGTAATCATTTAAATGATCTTGATCGATTCGAAAGGAGTCGACAACATATTCCACTTTAGGCAATACACGCTCGCCTTTGGGTTTTTTAAATACCAAACCTTGTATGACTTTCGGATAAGCCAAATAGGCTTTCGGCAGTTGACTAAAATGACGCGTATTCATAACGAACCTTTTCATTAAAATGTATTTGTTTTTAAGTCTGTGTTTATGAAAAAGGGATGTTCTTACATCCCTCTTTACCCCTCATTATGCACCGAGCAGACTCTGACCACAAACCCGAACTACATTTCCATTCAGACCAGTGGATGCACTTGATGCAAACCATGCGATTGTCTCGGCAACATCAACAGGTAAGCCCCCCTGATTCATCGAGTTCATACGGCGCCCAGCCTCACGGATAGCAAACGGAATGGCGGCTGTCATTTGTGTTTCGATAAATCCTGGCGCCACTGCATTGATGGTGATTCCATTTTTCAAAATTGGTGCAGTAAATTTAACCAAACCAATCACGCCAGCCTTAGACGCTGCGTAATTGGTCTGACCCAAGTTACCCGCTATCCCGCTGATTGAAGAAACACAGACAATTCGACCATTTGCATTCAAGCCATCATTTTCGAGTAAATAGTCGTTGATTCGCTCTGCTGCGCTCAGATTAATATTGATTACCAAGTCCCAAAGTTCTGGTTTCATGTTGGCCAGCGTTTTGTCGCGAGTAATACCTGCATTGTGCACAATAATATCAAGGCCGCCATTTTTTTGTGCAGCCGCTTTTATTTTTTCGCCTGCATCGGCTGCCGTAATATCAAGCCCGAGAGCAGAACCAGAGATATCGGCAGCAACTCGGTCTAAATCAGCTTGTTGCTGTGGCACATCAAGGCAAATGACATGCGCACCATCACGTGCCAAAATATGGGCAATCGCTTCACCAATCCCACGGCTTGCTCCCGTCACCAAAGCAGTTTTACCTGCAAGTGGCTTGTTCCAGTCAACTTTTACCACTTCTGCTTTAGAAATACGAATCACCTGACCAGATACATAAGCAGATCGCGGCGAAAGTAAGAAACGTAATGTAGACTCAAGATTGTTGGCTGCGCCTTCATCGACATAAACCAGTTGCGCAGTGATTCCTTTTTTAAACTCTTTTCCTACAGATTTTACAAAGCCTTCAAGAGCTCGCTGCGCAATCGCCTGTTTCACCGTTTTGGCAGACTCCGGTGTGGTAGCCACGACAATCACACGACCTGAACCTTCGATTTGACGAGCAATCGGATTAAAAAATTTATGTAACTCGTTTAATTGTTCTGAATTTTGAATTCCTGATGCATCAAAAATAACGGCTTTAAATCGAGATTCTTTATCTCCAGAATTAAAAGCACGTAAGTTTAAGCCCACTTGTGCAGCAGCCTGCTGAATATCGGTATTGTTGCCTGCATAACTGTCTGCATGAATGGTACTGAGCACATTGGCTATAGCAGAAGATAAAACACCTTCAGGTGCTGCACCAACCAATACAGCACCACGAATCACTGGCTGACCTTGCTCGAAACGATCCAATACCACGGGCGATGGCAAGCCGAGATTCTTCACAACGAATTTACCGATTGGCGATTGAGTAAATGCTTGGTATTGATCAATCATCTTAATAATCTCTCATGCAAATTAATTTTTAAACATGTTCACAAGCTACGCGTTCCACATCATTGTGTTGTAAAGGTGTTAGCTCGATCGCATTGTGGATTTGAATAAAATAATACTTGAGTTAATCTTGATATGTGTTGACCCGAATACAATCTACAATGTCATTCTAGTCAATACAGGTCTATTTTAATTATGTTAATGTACCGTCAATAACATCATAATCATGCTTGGAAAAGCCTTATGAGTAAAACAACTCCAGAAAAATCGGCAGTCGAAAACTCTACTCAGGATGATGTGTCAAATACATCAAAACCGAAAGCGCGAAGCACCTCGCAAACACGTCGTACCAGTCGAACCTCATCTGCGGCTGACTCGTCGACAGCTAAAAAAAGTACTGAAGCGACAGCAAAGCCAAAGCGTGCCAGTTCACGTGCTAAAACCGCTTCGGCAGGTACACAAGCCAAATCTTCTGCAAATACTTCAACATCTAAAAAAACGTCTGCTCAACAGGATCGCATCATGAGCCAAACTTCTATCCGTCGTGTCGCCATTATTGGTGGTAATCGTATTCCATTTGCACGTTCTAACGGTGCGTATTTTAAAGCGTCCAACATTGACATGCTGACTGCTGCACTCAATGGTTTAGTTGAACGCTATAAGCTTCAAGGCACACGTGTGGGCGAAGTGGTTGCAGGCGCTGTTTTAAAGCATAGCCGTGACTTTAATATGACCCGTGAATGCGTACTTAATACTCAATTGGCTCCTGAAACACCAGCTTACGATTTACAACAGGCTTGTGGCACTGGCTTGCAGGCAGCTTTTGCTGTGGCAAATAAAATCGCGTTAGGTCAGATTGAGGTCGGTATTGCGGGCGGTGTAGATACCACATCCGATGCACCGATTGCATTTGGTGATGGCTTACGTAAGGCTTTACTTGAGCTCAACATTGCCAAAACAGCGAAAGATCGTTTAAAGGCATTGGCTAAAATCAACATTAAAGACTTGATGGATGCTCCTAAAAACGGTGAGCCTCGCACTGGGCTATCCATGGGAGATCATGCGGCCATTACCGCACTTGAATGGGGCATCGAACGCCAGGCTCAAGATGAACTTGCCGCCTCTTCACATCATAAAATGGCCAAAGCCTACGATGCTGGTTTCTTTGACGATCTGATCACACCGTTTATGGGTTTAACGCGTGACAATAACTTACGCCCAGATTCATCAGTAGAAAAACTGGCCAAACTTAAACCTGTATTTGGCAAGGGCGAAACCGCCACCATGACTGCGGGTAACTCGACGCCACTCACAGACGGTGCATCTGTAGTTTTGCTGGCATCCGAAGAATGGGCAAAAGCCAACGGTCATGAAGTACTGGCTTATTTAAGCTTTTCAGAAACTGCGGCCGTTGATTTTGTGGGTAAAAAAGAAGGCTTACTCATGGCACCGGCTTATGCTGTTCCTCGTATGCTTGAACGCGCTGGTCTGAAATTACAAGATTTTGATTACTACGAGATTCATGAAGCCTTTGCATCTCAAGTGCTTTCGACCCTTAAAGCATGGGAAGATCCAAAATTCTGTAAAGAACGTTTAGGTCTTGATGCTCCTTTAGGCTCGATTGACCGTAGCAAACTGAACATTCATGGTTCTTCATTGGCTGCTGGACATCCATTTGCCGCAACGGGTGGACGCATCTTGGCGACTGCAGCGAAAATCTTGAATCAGAAAGGTTCTGGCAAAATTCTAGTGTCGATTTGTGCCGCAGGCGGTCAAGGCGTTGTCGCGATCGTAGAAAAATAAGCATAAAAAAAGCGCCTACAACAGGCGCTTTTTTTTACGATGAATGCTGCGGTGCATAACCTAAGCGTTTCTCAATCGCGTCATAGCACCACTGAAAAATAAAGGTATACACCAAAATACACAAGGTCAGACCTAAATCTAAAATAAATGCATCGAGCAGGCTTAACTGCATCATATAAGCAATCATTGGAATCGTAGCAATGAGAAGTCCACCCTCAAACCCGATCGCATGCAATATACGCACACCAACTGTCCGCTTCCATTGTAACCGATGTTCAACTTTCTCAAAATAATGGTTGAAAATCATATTCCAGATGACCGACGTCACCGCCATAAAAATACCGAGCATTCCGGTTACTTCCATCGGCATATCAAAAATAAAGCTTAATGCAATCGCAATGATGACCAACAAGATCCCTTCATAGCTAAATGCATGAACAAGTCTTCTTTTGGAAATCAACATTTCTAAACACTCTTTTATTTGGATAGATTGCATTTTATTTTTATAATTCTGATAAATCTAATTAGGTTCTTTCAACTTTTCTGACAGATGAATATTAATCAAGAACAACTCATCATTTTTCAAAGCGTTATGGAAACCGGTTCATTTTCAGCAGCAGCCAGAAAATTGGGCAAGGTTCCATCCGCGGTAAGTATGTCGATTGCTAATCTGGAAATTGACCTCAACTTAAATTTGTTTGAACGCAAAGGACGCGAACCAGTTCCTACACCTCAGGCACATGTTTTATATGAAAAATCAGCACAGCTCTTAATTGAGATGAATCAATGGAAGCAACATGCGTTTGCCTTAAGTACCGGTTTGGAATCGGCACTGAATATTGTGATTGTGTCTGAACTATTACACACGCATTGGGTCGACTATATACGGCTGATTGAACAAAAATTTCCGACTTTACAAATTAATATTATCTCAGCGCCTCAAGAAGATGCTCTGGCCATGCTACTCGATCAAAGCGCGCAACTGGCTTTTATGTTTGAACGTGAACACTTAGACCATCGTGAACAATTTGTAGAAATTAAAAAAGAAGCACTGGTTACTGTCGCTGCAAATGAACACTGTTTGGCGCAACTTGATCAGGTCAGTTTCAAAGATCTGGTGCAGCAGCGGCAAATTGTGGTGGCAAGTCGTGATAGTAAAATCAAACCCGAACTGTTATTTTCCAAGCAGTATTGGCGTACAGATAATCATCACTCGGCCTGTATGATGATTTTAGGTGAACTGGGCTGGGGTGTATTACCTAGTGAAATGTTTATTGAAAATCCAAAGTTATCTAATCAATTAAAAATATTAAATATTTTAGATTTCACGCCTAAATTTGAATATTATATCGATTTGGTTTGGAGCCGCGAAAGTAGTCTTGGCGTGGCTGCACATTATCTGATTGATCACTTGCAATTGCAGAGAAAACGAGCAAAAAATTAAATAGTCATTGGGTTCACGCAAGATTATGCTATAACTAAATGCATCCGAATTCTTATATAAAGACGCTTGAAACAATGACACAATCTGCCCTCGATCAATTAAAAAAATGGACTACAGTGGTTGCTGATAGTAGTGATCTTGATGCAATTCAAAAATTTCGTCCTTTGGATGCAACCACAAATCCCTCCCTGATTACGGCTGCCGCCAGCATTCCTGACAATAAAGCGTTGATTGAAGCCGCGTTTGATCAAGCCAAGCAAGAAGGCTATCAAAATGATGAACTTATTGAACGTACCATTGATATTTTGACTGTTAAGTTTGGTGTTGAAATTTTAAAACTTATCGAAGGTCGTGTCTCTACCGAGGTCGATGCTTCGTTGTCTTACGATACCGAAGCAACAATTGCAAAAGCGCGTGAACTTTCTGCCTTGTACCATCAGTATGGTATCGATCAGTCTCGCGTACTGATCAAGATTGCATCTACTTGGCAAGGCATTCAGGCAGCCAAAGTTTTAGAAGCTGAAGGCATTGCGTGTAATCTTACCTTACTGTTTGGTTTACATCAGGCACAAGCCTGTGCAGATGCCAATGTAACGCTCATTTCGCCTTTTGTTGGACGCATTTTAGACTGGTACAAAAAAGCTGAAAATGTCGATCACTACCCAATCGAACAAGATCCGGGTGTGCTTTCAGTTAAGAAAATTTATAACTACTACAAGCAACAAGGTATCAAAACTCAAGTCATGGGCGCGAGCTTCCGTAGTACTGATCAGGTACTTGGCCTTGCTGGTAGTGATTTACTGACCATTGCCCCTGCACTTTTGGCTCAGCTTGAATCGGATACCCGTGAAATTAAGCCAGCACTCACAATTGAAGCCGCGCAGGCAGCAGATCCAGTCGAACGCTCTGCACAAACCGAACAAAGCTTTAGAGAAGAACTTGAACATGACTTAATGGCATTTCAGTTACTTCAAGGCGGTATCGATGGCTTTATTAAAGCACGTGAACAGTTGACTCACCTATTGCGTCAATCATTTGGAATCGATGCTGAAATTCAAGCCTAATAGGTGAATATTCACATAATTTGACCAGTTTTTGTTATAGTACAAAAACTGGTTTTTTATGGACTTCGTGTTGTGTTGGGGATCACGGATTTAACAACCTATATCATAGGGACGCTTTTTATTGTTCTTTTGCCGGGGCCAAACTCCTTATATGTGATGTCCATTGCATCACGTTACGGTATTCAAACTGGATATCGAGGCGCAATGGGTATTGTCACAGGCGATGCAATTTTAATTTTGTGTACAGTTCTGGGCGCAGCGTCGTTGATGCATGCTTTTCCCTGGATTTTTACAACGCTTAAAGTGATAGGCGCAGCATATCTGTCCTACTTAGGCTTTAAGCTGCTTCAAGCCAGCTATCTACGTTATAAAAATCGTCATATTTCAGTGCCTGAAATGACTGACCTACCAAAACTCGATCAGATTCACCCTTATCGAACTGCGCTGAGTATCAGTCTGCTCAATCCCAAAGCGATCTTGTTCTTTTTGTCTTTTTTTATCCAGTTTGTAGATCCGGATTATCCCTACCCGGCGATTAGCTTTATTGCTCTTGCAATTATTTTACAATGCATTAGCTTAGGCTATTTAACGGCGCTAATTTTTTCAGGTGTTCGACTTTCTGATTTTTTTAAATCAAAACATAAAACATCCGCTATCTGCATTGCTCTGGTAGGTGTGCTGTTTTTTGGTTTTGGACTGAGGCTTGCCACATCAACATTGTAATCTTTGAACCTGTTTTCTGTTCAATGAGATAGTTACACTGAGTTTTAAACTTAATGTGTCTCTATGAAAGACACTTCACTCACAAACAGATGATAAATATTGAATCATGCGTACATTTCTTCGTGATTTTACTCTTCCGGCTGCTTTTGCAGGATTTGTCACTTTTCTCATCGGGATTAGCGTATCCTCGGTATTAGTGATACAGGCCGCACAGATTTTAGGGGCCACCACGAGCCAGATTACCTCCTGGTTTTGGGCATTGGGCATTGGAATCGGCGCTTCTGGTCTGTTTTTATCTTGGAAGTTTAAATATCCGGTCGCGACATCATGGTCGACCGCAGGCTTGGCACTGATCATTGCGACTGGCAGCGGTTACTCCTTACATGAAGCGATTGGCGCATTTTTGCTATGCGGTGTGTTAACTGCACTATTAGGCTTTTTAGGTATCTTTGAGAAAGTACTGGCGCATATTCCACAAAGCCTCACCAGCGCCATGCTGGCCGGTGTGTTGCTTAAATTTGGGATTGCACTCTTTGCCAATATGCAAAACGACTGGCAGTTTATTATCAGTCTGCTCGCAATCTATGTTATGAGTAAACGTATCTGGCCACGCTACTGTATCGTCATAACCGTGGTCGTTGGTGTATTCCTGTGTCCTTTGTTTATGACTTTCCATCCACCTGTTTTGCATTGGGATTTGGCAAAACCTGAATGGATCACACCACATTTTACAGGTTCTGCCATTTTGGGTTTGGCCTTACCACTTTTTGTGATTAATGTGGCATCGCAATATTTGCCGGGTATCGCCATGATCAAAAGCTATGGCTATACACCTCACGTTAATCAACTGATTGGATGGACCGGTGCCACCCAAGCCATTCTTGCACCTTTTGGTTGCTACACTGTAAATATTGCCGCCATCAGTGCGGCGGTAAGTCTAGATGATCAAGTTCATCCAGATCCAAGCAAGCGCTATATTGCAGGCATTAGCTGTGGATTTTTCTATATATTGATGGGCGTGTTCGCCGCAACCTTAACCAGCTTACTGATGTCATTCCCTTCGTTATTCATTATTGCATTGGCGGGTATTGCACTGTTTGGGACGATCAGTCACAACATTGCCCTGGCATTTCACGATGTGAATGACCGCGAGGCGGCACTGCTCACTTTTTTATGCAGCGCCTCGGGAATTCAGTTTTTTGGTATCGGCTCTGCCTTTTGGGGTTTGATTGTAGGCATCATCGTGATGATCGTCTTTAAGTTAAAACTTAAGAAAAGTCCATCTTAAACCTCATCATATGTATGCTGCTTATGCCATGGTATTTTTATCCCAATAGGCCTGTTGTACTTGCGGTACCTGATTGATCTGTTTAATGATTTCATTCATTTCAACTGGATCAATCGAGGTCGCAATCAGTGTCGCTTCAATTTCAATATCATTTTCGCCAAAGGGTTCGACATCTAGGTCTTTTAATGGATAATTAAAATGATGCAGGATTTCGGTCAATTTATACATCACCAATTTACGATGACTTTTATTAGACGTTAGGTAAATGATATGCGTCACTTCAGATTCTGCATCTAGCGGCTGGCGATCAATCATATTCACCAAGGGTCGCAGTAATGTGTTGGCGGCCAGAATAAATGCTGTCGCGACCAATGCCTCCACAATCAGATCAGCTCCTGCGGCTGCGCCCACAGCGGCTGAGCACCAAAGTGTAGCCGCTGTATTTAGACCATGAATATTACCTTCTTGGCGCATAATTACACCTGCACCTAAAAAACCGATCCCTGACACCACGTAAGCAATAACCCTCACAGCGCCATCCGACGCCGACAGGTTATTTGCAATATCGACAAAAATTGCAGCGCCAAGCGCAACCAATACGTTGGTTCGCAGCCCGGCTGTACGCTGTCGGTATTGTCGCTCGAATCCAATCAATCCACCCAAAATAAATGCGGCTGCCAGACTAATTAAGGTATCGGCCATATTGGACACACTGGTATTTTGTAAAAATTGTAAAGTCATGCTGTTTCTCTTATTGCCAGCCATATCGACGGATATAAATTTGTTTGATGAATTGAGTCAAACACATATAAGCAAACAAAATAAAAGGCAAAAATACAAAGTAAATCCAAGGCAATGCTTCAAGCTTTAAGTAGCTTGCCAGAGGTCCCATTGGTAAAAAAATGCCAATTGCACAAATAATTACCGTCATTATCAATAGTGGCGGAGCTGCGCAACTTTGAATAAACGGTATTTTTTTGGTTCGAATCATATGCACAACCATGGTTTGCGTGAGTAGCCCCACGACAAACCAGCCAGATTGAAACATGGTTTGCTGCGCTGGCGTATTGGCATGAAAAATAAACCACATCATGCAAAAGGTCAGAATATCAAAGATGGAGCTAATCGGACCAAATACCACCATAAAGCGCCCAACTTCAGAAGGCTGCCAGCGCTGCGGTTTTTTTAGTTGTTCTTCGTCCACATGATCAAACGGAATAGCAATCTGAGATACATCGTAGAGTAAGTTTTGTACCAGTAGATGAATCGGCAGCATAGGTAAAAATGGAATAAAAGCACTCGCCACCAATACCGAAAAAACATTACCAAAATTTGAACTGGCCGTCATTTTGATATATTTGAGCATATTGGCAAATGTTCGACGCCCTTCAAGCACACCATTTTCAAGCACCATCAAACTCTTTTCTAGTAAAATCAGATCGGCAGATTCCTTGGCAATATCCACTGCTGAATCGACTGAAATGCCAATATCTGCAGCACGTATTGCGGCAGCATCATTGATTCCATCGCCCAAAAATCCGACCACATGCCCATTCGCTTTTAGCTGATCGACAATACGTTCTTTATGAATAGGACTTAATTTTGCAAAAATAGTATGCTGCTCAACCGCAACTTTAAGCTGCGCGTCGGATAGCATTTCGATTTCGCCACCGAGGAGTACCTTGTCATGGGCAATCCCGATTTCACGGCATATTTTTTGTGTGACGAACTCGTTATCGCCCGTTAATACCTTCACAGCTACACCATGGGCATGTAACTGCTGGATGGCAGGTCGAGCTGACTCTTTCGGTGGATCTAAAAAGGTAAGATAGCCCATCAGAATCAGATCACGTTCATCTGCCACAGAAAAACTTTCTTGAGGCGTATCAATATTACGATATGCAACTGCTACAACACGCAATCCTTCGCGGTTGTAGTTTTGCGTTATGGTCTGTATCTCATGACGTAACGCTGGGCTAAGCTGTTTAATCTCGCCTTGTAGCTCAACATGCGAACATACTTTTAAAATTTCCTCAACGGCTCCCTTGCTGACCATACGCACTTGGGTCTGTGGCGTACGCACAACAACAGACATTCTACGGCGTTCAAAATCGAAAGGTACTTCATCTAGCTTTTTAAAGCGTAGTTTTTCAAACTTCATGTCCTGATCAACCGCTTCTAATACGGCCACATCCAACAGGTTCTTAAGCCCCGTTTGGTAATAACTGTTTAAGAATGCCTGCATTAATACGGAATGCGATTTTTTACCAAGCACATCAACATGATGCGAAAGAAAGATTTTATCTTGCGTTAATGTGCCTGTTTTGTCTGTACACAGCACATCCATAGCACCAAAATTTTGTATAGCATCTAGTCGTTTTACAATCACTTTTTTACGCGATAAAAACACTGCTCCTTTTGCAAGGGTTGACGTCACAATCATGGGAAGCATTTCAGGCGTTAAACCCACCGCAACGGATAAAGCAAACAGCACAGCCTCACCCCAATCCCCTTTGGTGAAGCCATTGATAAACAAAACAATCGGTGCCATTACCAACATGAAACGGATCAGTAACCAACTGACTTTATTTACTCCTAGCTGAAAAGAAGTCACTGCATAATCAGTTGCCGTCACGCGGTGCGCCAGCGCACCAAAATAAGTTTGAATGCCTGTACTCATCACCACTGCACGCGCTGTTCCAGAAACAACATTGGTGCCCATAAACAGTAAATTGTCGAGTTCTAAAGGAGAATTTATGTCTGATGTATGTGCAGCTGCATATTTCTCCACAGGCATCGATTCACCTGTCATGGCTGCTTGCGAAACAAATAAATCTTTTGCCGTCAAAATTCGACAATCGGCCGGAATCATATCGCCAGCTGAAAGTAAAATAATATCGCCAGGCACCAAATACTGAATCGGTATTTCAAATTGAATACTTTTTAATTGCTTCACCTCAACGCCATAACGTTGCTTGATCAAAATCTGATCTTGAGTATTGACGTTATGGCGCAGCACCATAGCCGTATTGGTCACCATTGCTTTAAGCGACTCAGCAGCCTTGTTGGATTTAGATTCCTGCCAGTAGCGTAATAAGGTCGATAGTGACACCATAATAGTGATGATTAATCCACCAGTGAAATCATCAGTTAAAAAAGCAACAAGCGCTAAAAGACTAAGTAGCACATTAAATGGATTACGATAGCAATACCATACATGCTGCCACCAAGTAAGTGGCTTTTCCTGAGCAACTTCATTCAAACCATGTGTCTGTTGCTGTTGATACGCGTGCGCTTCTGTTAAACCATCTTGCGCTGTATGTAATTTTTCTAAAAGCTGACTCATTTCCATTTGAGCATTGGCCTTCAGCTGTTGCGATAAAGCCTGTCCAATTTCTTTGGCATAACTTGATTGATGCATTTCTTTAAAAGAACGATGTCGCTCAAAAAAACGCTTAAGATGAAATGTTTGCAAAAATCGAGTAAATAGACGTTGCCATAGATCATATTTCATAAAAGATCTCCTTTTTTCAGGCATACGAAGTCGTGACTTTTTTATGTAAAAAAGCCGTTTGTTTAGAGATGTGTTTACAATGTAAAGAAAATAAAAATTAAGGCGTAAAGCTCAGGCCAAAGCCAAACCATCGCTGTCGAAAATCTTGTAAGCGCTGGCCAAATGAAAACTCTAAACTCAAAACATCTGAAAAAACATGATGTATAACAGCTTGAGTAAATGGCGCCTGACGGTCTTGATTAAAAAACTCTAAACTGATTCCTGTATTTTGGGTGAGCCCAATATCCATTGCTGTGCTCCAACGCATCAAATCGTCATGCGATTGCACCTTTTGATAGCCAATATTGCTATACAAATGGATGTGTCCATCATTGAGTGAAACAGCAGAAGGAAAATTAAGAAACCAAGCTCGTTGGTCCCCTACCGGTGAATCATTTTTTGTTGTGCTAAGGCTTGCGGCAAGCCCCCAGCGTTGCATGGGCACCAATACCGATTTAATTTGCGCAGACCATGCTGTCGAGTTGGCTGTGGCAGAGGTGTTCGCATATCCAAGTGATGTTTCTACGCCTTTCACTACTTGGCAGGCTGTATTGAACTGTGAAACAGTTGCTGATGGCTTAGAGGCCACAACAGAAGTCTCAAGCTGGCAATGGGCATACGCTGTGATCTCAGGATCATCAGTATTTAAAAGCGGGCTTGCGTGTACATATTGCACAAACAAAATACACAACCACGCACATAAGCATTGCATGCTCAAGAGTTTTAGTAACGAAGCATGTAACCACATAGGCTTCTCCCAGATCACAGGAGGCCTAAGCAAGAAGACGACATTCTGCCCAGCAAAAAATGCAGACGGATAAGAAGAACATGATGAAAAATGATAAACAGGCTATCTCATTGCAAGATAGCCACCCTAAATGTGTACTAACTTGCTCAGAGAATAACGCGCTTAACCGTTTGACAGCACAACCTCGAACAACTTCCCACTTAGGGTCTCCTCGTATTAAATTTGCACGTATTATATTTCTCTAAAATTAATTTACAAGACGTGCATTTAAAAATTTTAGCGGTCTATAGCTCGCGAACCACCACTGTTTTGGCCATTTTGTCATGCCAGCCTTGCTTCTTGCTATCAAAAGCGATCCAGAAAAAGCCCAAAAATAAAACCAAAGTAGATGGAAAATAACCAATATAGCGCAAAATAGCTTGCCCCCATGTTAAGGGATGTCCCGTTTGTTCATCGAGTACTTTTAGGCGCATCAGACGTTTGCCAGGTGTACCTTTTAAAAAAATCCAAAACAAAATGGAATAAATAAATGGAAAAACGTAGTTGATGATTGCATCAAACCAAGGCGAAGATTGTCGATCACTTAATCCAGTCGAAAAGATCAAATCCATATCGCCATGGTAAAAAATCCAAGCAGCCGGAATCACTGCAAGCAAAATAATCAAGGTATCAATAATTGTTGCACCTACACGCAACCAAAATCCCGCATATTCATATTTATAGGTCATGATGATGTCTCATTATTGTGTTTTAGATTTTTTAAAGTAAAAAAGATCATGATTTCTTATTTGTGCAGACCTCAAAATGCTTTAGACACATGTTGAGGTCTGTTTACAACTTATATTGATTGTTCAATTTCAGGATAAATTCCGGTTCCTTCTGGCCACGGCGTGAGTAACTCAAAACCTGTATCAGTCACCGCCACCATATGTTCCCATTGTGCAGATAAAGATTTATCCGTGGTTACCACAGTCCAGCCATCACTCAATTCTTTCACATGCTGTTTGCCCGCATTTACCATCGGCTCAATGGTAAATACCATCCCCTTTTGCAATACCATGCCCTGATTCGGTTGACCATAGTGCAGAATATTCGGCTGTTCATGATAGACCTTTCCAATTCCATGACCACAATATTCACGCACAATGGAATAACCTTCAGTTTCGGCAACTTTTTGAATGGCATGACCAATGTCGCCCAAAGTAGCACCAGGTTTGACACTGAGTATTCCGGCACGCATCGCATTATAAGTGGTCATCACCAGTTTTTTTGCTTCTGGTTGTACATCTCCCACCAGATACATGCGGCTGGTATCGCCAAAATATCCATCTTTAATAATCGCAACATCGATATTGATAATATCGCCATCTTGTAAAATTTTACTTGGCGATGGAATACCATGACAGACTACCTCATTGACTGAGGTACAGATGGTCTTGGTAAAGCCGTGATAGCCGACATTTGCTGGAATTACGTTCAGCGTATTTACAATAAAATCATGACAACGTTGATCAAGCTCATCTGTACTCACGCCAGGCTTTACAAATTGACCGATCATTTCAAGCACTTGAGCAGCCAAACGCCCAGATACACGTAGATGTTCTAAGTCTTGCTGGTCTTTAATCGTTACAGTTGATGCACGCATGTAATTACCCTCGGTCGTATCCGACTTATTATACTAGTTTTGAGAATCATTAACATAACTATCATGGAATGGTTCAATTTCCAATTCGGCACATCACAATAAAAACTCAAAATAGATTAATATTTGCACATTTAATGTAAATTTGATGAATAAATGAATAAAAATTTTATTCGCAATAAAAGTTTGAAATTAAAAATGTTGGCAAAGATATCAAGTATATAAATTAAACAATGTGCTTTTTTACTAAACAATCAGGCAGAAAATAGGTGTTTTTATTAATTTTTGAGCCGTGCGAATTGCACAAAAATGGCTCCTTTTGCTCTAAAATTCGCGCTTCTTTACTGCGTCTCACCTTTTTTATGACTAGTCTTCGTACTTCAGATATTATTGCATTGGGGTTTATGACCTTTGCTCTATTTATTGGGGCTGGCAATATTATCTTCCCACCGATTGTTGCACAACAAGCAGGTGAACACGTCTGGCTGGCTGCTGCAGGATTCTTGATCACCGCAGTGGGTCTACCAGTCATCACGATTATGGCCTTGTCTCGTATGGAAGGTTCAATCGCGATGATCAGCTCACCGCTTGGACGTGTTTTCAGCTTAATTTTGACCGTTGTGTGTTATCTGTCTGTCGGTCCACTTTTTGCTACTCCACGAACTGCCACCGTTTCGTATGAAATTGGCTTTTCATCGTTTTTTGGCACATCTGCAAGCAGTTTGCTGATCTACAGTATCGTGTATTTTGCTGTAGTGACTTTGGTTTCATTGTATCCAAACAAACTTCTCGATACCGTTGGCCATGTATTGGCGCCTCTTAAGATTTTCGCCTTGGCGATTTTAGGTATCGCTGCGGTTGCAATTCCATCAGGTTATATCCCACCAGCCATCAACAACTACGTCACCAACCCGGTGTCGGAAGGTTTTGTAAATGGCTATTTGACTATGGATACTTTGGGTGCACTGGTTTTTGGTATCGTCATTATTCAGGCGATTTACTCTCGTGGTGTAAGTGATCCGAAACTGGTTACACGTTATGCTGTCATTGCCAGCATTATTTCTGGTATTGGTTTAACACTGGTTTATTTAAGCTTGTTTAAACTCGGCTTAGGTAGTCATGAAGTTGCACCTAATGCGAGCAACGGTGCTGTGATTTTGCACGCTTATGTGCAGCATGCCTTTGGAAACCTAGGTACTTGGTTTTTATCTGGCCTGATTTTCCTTGCCTGTATGGTGACCGCGATTGGCCTCACCTGTGCATGTGCTGAGTATTTTGCGCAATTAACTAAACTTCCTTACAAATTATTTGTATTTGTGCTGGTCGGTTTCTCGCTCATTATCTCAAATCTTGGTTTGACTAAACTGATTGCGGTGTCGGTACCGGTACTGACTGCAATTTATCCACCTGCAATTGTGGTGATTATGCTGAGTTTCTTCTGGAAATTTTGGAAAAAACCATCCAACGTTGTAGGCCCTGTGACTGCATGCTCATTCTTGTTTGGTATTATAGAAGGCTTAAAAACAGCCGGTTTCACAGATGCACTTCCATCGTTTGTGCAGCATTTGCCACTCAATGAGCAAAATTTAGCATGGTTGATCCCATCTTTAGTGGTACTCGTCATTTCTATTGTGATCGATAAAGTGAAAAATTAATCGTTTTCACCCATCGTTAATGTAAGCGCGTGCTTTATCCAAGCCGCATCTTGCAATCAATAAAAATGCCGTCGTTTTTACCCAAAACAGGCATTTTTTATTTGATACTGATAAAAATTCTAAAACTATCTTTTCTGGCTCATTTTTTGCTTAACAATAATGAAGCATCTACGTGACACTTTTGTCGAATATTGATCGCGTTATTCCTATCGTATACTGAAGCTACACTTTAAGATGCTTTAATATTTTCGAGCTAAATATTATTATTTTTCTTGAATAATGATGCAGTGTATTATCATTTTTGTATATCAAGTGAAAAAATAATAGTATCAACTCTTGAAATAGAATCTAAATCGCAGTACAACAAACGATATAGCAATTCGCTACTGTGATTTAAACGTAAATAAACATGGGAGGGGTGGAGATGTCATCAATACATTTCAATAAGCAAGTCTTCATTAACACTCTGAAGACCTCAAATATGGTCGTATATGGAGTAACCACGTTTGCTCTGATGCTTACGATCATGTTTCAAGGCATGATTAAGGGTAACTTAAAGCCCGAATACTTTGGCTATGCCTTGATCGTATCTTTCGCCTTCTGTGTATGGGCTTTCGTCGACCATAAGTTTCGAAAACTGGGTGCCGAAAGAGCCAAATCTAAATTAGAGAAAATGGATGAGTAATCATCCATTTTTTTCATCTGTTTGAGCTTAAATTACTTACTCACTTTTATTATTTTTATTTTTTGACCATTTTTGCCAATTGCCCTTCTCTCTTATTTAATCTTATATGTTCTATTCAAAATATCATGACTTATCGCTTTAAAATACGTTCAATTACTCGCATCATTACTCCCGCTTAATATTTGCGTTTAAAGTCACCCGCTTTTATAGCCGCATCCGCTTACTAAATCAATTTGACGAATTATATGTAACTTGCAGAAAAGTTTCTATTTTTGTTTAAGCTTTTGACTAAAAAATAAGTGAGTTGGTACTTTATCATATCGATAATTTTATGAAGTTCTGTTAAAGTTTCACCGGAAGCTAAGTCCTATTTTTAAGTTTAACTTGATTTAAAATGACGATGAATTGGCTTCTTTTTTATATCCTGAGCATTTCAAGGTCTTCATTAAAATTATCAAAGGAAGCTTTATGTTAGTACTTGAGCCCCAACATGTTCACATGCATCAACATGCTGGTGATAAAGCAGAAGCGCTACAATGTTTAATAAATATTCTGGTTGAAGACCAACTCGTAACTGCTGAATATCTTTCTGGACTTGAGGCACGTGAAAAGCAAAGCGCGACATATTTGGGTCAAGGGATTGCGATTCCACATGGAACACCACAATCACGAGAATTTATTTTAAACACAGGTGTTCGTTTAGCACATTTTCCAGACGGTGTTGTCTGGGACGGTGAAAATGTTATTTACTTGGCTGTGGTTATTGCAGCAAAATCAGATGAACATTTGCAGGTTTTACAAATTCTGACGCGTGCGTTGAGTAAAGATGTACATGAGTTGGTTAAGTCTGCTACAACAGCAGAACAGATTATCGAAATTTTACAAGCACAGCCCCAATCATTGGTCTTGCATGAAAATTTAATTCAAACCGATACACAGGTTGACGATATCGAAGACTTCTTCTGGAATGCAAGTAAGCTTCTCAAACAACAAAAATTGGTTGAACCTGGTTTTATTAGTCAACTTAATCCTAAAAATACGATTCAAATTCAAGATGATCTTTGGTCAATTTCAGGTTCAGGTTATGTAAAACAACCTGCCGTGAGTATTGTGAAAGCGAATCAACCATTGGCTTTTCAAGGCAGTACCATCAAAACCCTGATTTGTATTGCTGAAAATGAACAGCTCGATACACAACAATTTAACCGCTTAATGGATGTGCTGTTTCAACCACAAGTACAACAACAGCTAGACGATGAGCAATCTAGCAATCAAATTGCCAAACTTGTTGGTGCAGAAACGATTCCAGACTGGCCTTCACGCAATATTCTACTTGCCAATGCCCATGGTTTACATGCACGCCCGGCAACACAACTGGTGAACCTTACCAAAACCTTTAGTGGTGATCTTCAGGTATCAGTAGATGGTGGTAGTTTTGTTTCTGCAAAAAGTCTGACTAAACTCCTGTCTTTGGGTTGTCAACGAGGTCAACGCCTAACCTTTATTGCAGAACCTGATACAGATGCAATTTTGGCACTCGATCAGATTGTCGAGGCTGTACGTGATGGTTTAGGTGAAGAAGTTGAGCCAATTGAAGAAAATCTGTTTTTAAATTCAGTACTTGATCAGGACAGCTCGGCTGAAACCGAACAGTATGAAATTACCCATTGCGGTATTGCAGCCTCTTCTGGTTTAGCATTTGGCCCTGCGCATGTCATTAAGCCGAAAAAATTTAATTACGATCGTTATGCAGGCAGTTTAAAAGAAGAAAAAGAAAAGCTTGAAATTGCAATTCGTACGGTTAAAAACACCATTCACCAATACATTTCAAAATCTGCATCGAAAGACATTAAGCAAATTTTTCTTGCTCACCTTGAAATGCTTGATGACCCAGATTTGATTCAACAAGTTCATTTGGCGTTAAATCACAATTTAAGTGCGGCCGCTGCATGGCATGAACATATTGAAAAAGCAGCCAAGGCACAAGAAGGCTTGAAGGATAAACTGCTTGCAGAACGTGCTGCTGATTTGCGTGATATCGGCGATAAGGTTTTGGCCATTTTGTGTAATGAGCCTGAAGTGGAAGAGCCAGAACAGCCTTATATCCTGATTATGCATGATGTAGGTCCGAGCGATGTTGCCCGCCTAAACAAAGACCGTGTCGCAGGTATTCTGACATCGATTGGTGGTGCAAGTGCCCATAGTGCCATTGTCGCTCGTGCATTAGGTATTCCAGCTGTTGTGGGTGCAGGTGATGCTGTACTGAACATTGATTCGCATGCAGTTGTACTCATTAACGGGGACACAGGTGAATTCGAAGTGAATCCTTCACCTGAACAGATTGAACATGCAATTCGTGAACGCGAAGTACAGCGTCTACGCCGTGAAGAAGCTGAAAAATCTGCACACGAGCCAGCGATTACCACAGACCAGCATCAAATCGAAATTGCTGCCAATGTTGGAAAAATTGTCGATACAGCTAAAGCTGTTCAAAACGGCGCAGAAGCCATTGGCTTATTGCGTACTGAACTGGTGTTTATGTCGCATAACAGCGCACCAGATGAATTAGCTCAAGAAAAAGATTACCGTCATGTACTTGATGCACTCGAAGGCCGTCCACTTGTCGTTCGTACACTTGATGTAGGTGGAGACAAGCCACTTCCATACTTACCGATTGCAGCCGAAGAAAATCCATTTTTGGGATTACGCGGTATTCGTTTGACTTTACGCAAACCAACATTACTGCGTCAGCAATTAATTGCATTGCTTAAATCGGCAGATAATCGCCCGCTGCGCATTATGTTCCCAATGGTTGGTCGAGTTGAAGAATGGCGCGCTGCTAAAGGCATCTTAGACGAAGTACTACAGCAGTATCCGTGTGAAAACCTTGAAGTCGGCATCATGATTGAGGTTCCTTCCGCAGCGCTCTTGACCCCTATTTTAGCTAAAGAGGTCGACTTCTTTAGTATCGGTACAAATGACTTAACGCAATACACCATGGCAATTGACCGTGGTCATCCGATTTTATCGGCTGAAGCAGACGGACTTCACCCAAGTATCCTGCTTTTAATTGATCAAACGGTACGTGCTGCACATGCCAACAACAAATGGGTGGGTATTTGTGGTGAACTTGCCGCAGATCCTAAAGCTGTACCCATTTTAATGGGACTTGGTGTTGATGAGCTCAGTATGTCAATTTCTAGCATTCCACTGGTTAAGGCTCAAGTGCGCCACTTAAATTATGCTGAGTGTCAAAAACTCGCGCAAAAAGCATTGCTTTGCGATAGTGCGACTGCAGTTCGTGAATTGGCGGAATAATAACCCATGGCAAAAATTTTAACTATTACTCTAAATCCAGCTATTGATATCACTATCGAACTTGAAATACTTCATGTCGGTGCAGTCAATCGTCAGCAGCATGTACAATTACATGCTGCAGGTAAAGGATTAAATGTTGCACAGGTCTTACATGATTTGGGGCATGATGTCATTGTTTCGGGCTTCTTAGGGGTAAGAAATCGAGAGATTTTTGATCGCCACTTTGAAGAAATGCACTTTGAAAATCAGTTTATCTATATTCCGGGCGAAACACGCCAGAACGTCAAAATTGCAGAACACTCTGGCCGCATGACGGATATTAACGGTAAAGGTTTTCTGGTTTCCGAAAGTGACAAGCAACGTTTGATGCTTCAGATTCATCAGGCTGCTCAAGAAGTCGAATGCGTTGTCATTGGTGGAAGTTTGCCACAAGGATTTTCAGTAGACGATTTAAAAGCATTGATGGATATGTTGCAAAAAGCCAATAAACTGGTCGCAATTGATACCAGTGGTGAAGCACTTGTCGCCGCAATTTCGATGCATCCTTGGATGATCAAACCCAATACCGATGAACTTGAAGAAAGTTATGGTAAGAAGCTCACCGAACTGTCTGAACAAATCGAATTGTTTAAAGCGCTCGATAGCCGTATTGAGCATGTTGTGATTTCGATGGGTGAAGACGGCGTGCACTGGCTCAACCCTGCTCAAGCATTAAAATCGTTGCCGCCTAAAGTAGAAGTGAAAAGTACAGTAGGTGCAGGTGATTCATTGTTGGCAGGAATGATACATGGTTTGGTCAGCAAGCTCTCTGCCGAAGAAACACTTCAAACGGCAACTGCAATTGCAAGTAATGCTGTGAGCCAAATTGGCTTTCGCGTACCAACAGAAGAAAAGCTGTTGAATCTTAAACAACAAACCACTATCAAATCATTGAGTTAATCTGATGCAGACAGTTCAATCCCTCTTATTTGTGATCAATAGTACGCAGCAGTACGTCAATGCTTCGATTTTGGCAAAAAAGTTGACTCAATCTGCAAACAAATTGGGCTATACCAGCACGACTATTGCATCAAAAGATGACATTCCACAGCATAATGTCGATGTTGTGGTGTTTCTGGGTGATCTACCGAGTAATGTTGCTGCGTACCCTGCAAACCTGGTCGCACAAATTCGTTTGGATGATGCCACAAAAAATACAGATGAATTACTCAGTCATGCCTTAAACAATGCTCAAGCTGCAAGTGAGTCTGCCTCACTCACAGCTTCAACTGGCAATCAGGCAAAACGCTTTGTTGCAATCACAGCTTGCCCAACGGGTGTAGCGCACACCTTTATGGCTGCTGAGGCTTTACAACAAGGTGCGACCAAGCACGACTATATCATTGATGTTGAAACCCAAGGCTCTGTTGGCGCAAAAAACATTCTGACAGCAGAAGCGATTGAAGCGGCCGACATTGTCATTTTGGCAACAGATATTGAAGTGAATACCGACCGCTTTGTGGGTAAACGCGTTTATCGTTGCAGCACAGGCTTTGCCTTAAAACAAACTGACAAAGCGTTTCAACAAGCGATTAGCGAAGCGAAGGTTCTTGAATCGTCCAAGCAAGCTGCAACCGCAGCGTCTGGCTCAGCGACAAAAGAAAAGGCTGGCGTGTATAAACACCTACTGACAGGTGTTTCTTTCATGCTACCTATGGTGGTTGCGGGTGGCTTGCTTATCGCACTATCGCTATGTTTTGGTTTAAATGCTGCTGAACAAAGCGGAAGTTTAGCTTATGTTTTGAAGCAAATTGGTGTAACAGCTTTTACACTCATGGTGCCGATGTTGTCTGGCTATATTGCCTATTCAATTGCCGACCGCCCAGGCTTAACACCAGGACTGATTGGTGGCTTATTGGCGACCCAGTTACAAGCAGGCTTTTTGGGCGGGATTGTTTCAGGTTTCCTTGCTGGTTATATCGCGTTGTTTTTAGCCAAAAAAATCAAGTTGCCAACCAGCCTTGAGTCATTAAAACCAATCCTCATTGTTCCATTATTAGGAACATTGTCGGTTGGTTTGATCATGTACTATGTTGTGGGTAGTCCGGTTGCTCAAATCTTTGAAATGATGAAAGACTTCCTGAACAACATGGGTACAACCAACGCTGTGTTGATGGGAATTGTTTTGGCATCGATGATGTGTATCGATTTGGGTGGGCCAATCAACAAAGCAGCTTATGCTTTTACTGTAGGCCTTTTAACCACCAATACGTATATGCCAATGGCTGCCACAATGGCGGGCGGTATGGTACCTGCACTCGGAATGGCGCTGGCTACATTCTTTGCGAAAAATAAATTTAATACGGGCGAACGTGATGCTGGTAAGGCTGCATTTGTTTTAGGCTTGTGTTTTATTTCTGAAGGTGCAATTCCATTTGCAGCAAAAGATCCGATGCGAGTAATTCCAACCTGTATCGCTGGTGGTGCAGTCACAGGTGCGCTTGTTGCACTATTTCATTGCGAGCTGGTTACACCGCATGGTGGCGTATTTGTATTGCTGATTCCAAATGCAATCAACCACGCGTGGCTGTATCTCATTGCGATTGCTGCGGGCAGCTTGGTAACAGGTCTGAGTTACGCTTTACTCAAGCGACGTGAAGCAGCACCTTTGGTTGCACAGAAAGCTTAAGTTATAGGTGTTATAAAAAAAGAGAGGTTATCCTCTCTTTTTTTATGTCATGATTTTTTGATTCGTCACGAATAAGCGAAATTGTCTGGATTTGTCATAAAGAATTGGTTATAAGTGATTTTTAAGCTTTAATATGAATACTCAGCAAAACGCTTATGACATCTTTAGAACAATCTCTTGCTGAAATTCCAGCCTTCGCACCTATCCATGCACATCTTTTTAGTTCTGGTCAACCAAGCGCAGAACAGCTTAAGTGTATTAAAGAATATGGCTTTAGTACCGTCATTAATCTGGCCTTAAATGATGCCGATCCACACTTAGATCATGAAGATCGAATCTGTCTCGAACTTGGGCTCAATTATATCCATTTGCCTATGTTATGGGACATGCCAAATGCTGAACAAGGTTTGTTAATTTTAGACCTGATTGATCATCTTGTCGGTAATGAAATGGTCTGGATTCATTGTGCTAAAAATTATCGGGTCAGTTGTTTGATGTACCTATATCGTCAATATTATATGGATATTGATATTTCAGAGGCTCAAACACAACTTGAAGAAGTGTGGCAACCCAACGAAACTTGGACGGGCATTATTCACAGTATTGCTTTACAGCTTCAAGGCCGTAAAGCAACACGCGATATTCAAAATACCATGAATCAATCCGATCATTTTACCTGATGCGAGATCAATACGGTTGCTGTAGCCAGAATACCTTCCTGACGTCCCGTAAAACCCAGCTGTTCGGTTGTAGTGGCCTTGATACTGATCTGCGTCACATCAACCTCCAAAACATCGGCAATACTCTGACGCATGTCAAGATTATGCTTGGCTAGCTTAGGTCGCTCACAGGCAACCGTGATATCCGCATTATTGAGTACATAGCCACGATCCAAAATAAGCTGATAAACATGTTTAAGCAATACTCGGCTATCCGCACCTTTAAATGCTGGATCTGTATCTGGAAAGTGCTGACCAATATCGCCTAATGCCAATGCTCCTAAAAGTGCATCGGACAATGCATGTAACACGACATCACCATCTGAATGCGCTTTTAAGCCATGTGAATGCGGAATCTTGACTCCAGCCAGTGTGACATGATCGCCCTCTTCAAAGGCATGCACATCTAATCCCTGGCCAATTCGAACTTGTACAACCACTATTCATTCCTTCTATAAATAAACAACTCATCTTGTATTCTGGCTTGCGGTTTCGCTATAGTACGTGAAGCAAAGTCAAATGAAAGTATAAGCGATCATGCCGTTTAATACAGATAGATTTCCTTTAAAAAACGTAGCTTATGTTCTAATGATTGGTGGATGGTGTACATTTGCCCAAGCTTTTCCATTGAGCAATTGTGATGCAAAATCTGATACACCGCTTGAGGGAAAGATCTGCTCAGGTACGTTTAAAAGCTCACGCCAAGCACTCCACAGCAAATTTTTAACCGCTTATCTGGTTTCAGATGCACCGGTTCAGTTGCTCAAAGACACTCACACCTTGTGGCTGAATCAAACCAAACTTTGCAAAACCTCTCAATGTATCAAGCAACAATTTGATGTTCGTTCCGATGAGCTCAATACTTATACATCTTTAAATCAAACGCTTACACAGCATTTTCTCAAATATGACAATGGAACATTAGCCACATCGCCAGTTCATTTACAAGTTCATCAATTAAGCAAAGATAAAATCAAGATTGAAGGAATTGCATATCGAAATCCGAACAATCGATCTGAAACCCAAACTGTGCCTTTTTTAGCTTATACCTCACCTGAGAAGAAAAATCAGATTGTCGATAACGAGCACGACTGTGCGTATACATTTAATTTTCAAAAAAGCCTTTTAGTTGTTAAAACCGAGCAAAAAGGCTGTGAGCGTTTTACAGGTATTTATCGGCTTTACGATTAAATCGGCATACACCTGAATGCATGCCGTGCGTATATGCTTAGGCAGGAACCTTCATCGCAATTTCTTGACTAATCATGGAAGCAGTTGCGGCCGAAAGTGTCCATCCTAAATGGCCATGTCCAGTGTTGTAAAATACACGTGGATGTCTGCCCTGTTTTACAACCGGCATCATGTTGGGCATCATAGGTCTTAAGCCTGCCCAAGGCACCACATGCTCGGTTGAAAGATCAAAGTTTTCATTTACCCAGTTAATTAAAGGTTGAATACGATCTGCCCGAATATCTCGGTTATAGCCATTAAATTCGGCAGTCCCGGCTACACGTAAGCGATCTTCTCCTAAGCGTGATGTCACGATCTTGGCACGCTCATCGAGTAAACTCACCCAAGGCGCGTTGGCAATGCTTTTCGTATCTTTCAAATGCACCGTAATCGAATATCCTTTGACTGGATATACATTTACTCGATCGCCCAGCATATCTGCAAGCTGATAACTTCCCACACCACCACAGACAATAATACCGTCGGCCTCAATACAAAGCTCTTCCTTTGATAACTGCGACATGTTTTCATCACTTGGCAAACATATCACACGAACCATATGCTCATTTAACTGAACATCTTTGACATCCCAACCAAACTGGTAATTCACGCCATACGTTTTTGAGCGCTCGGCCAACCCCACACTAAATTTATGAATGTCGCCTGTTGCATCTCCAGGCGTGTAATATCCACCAAAATATTCACCTGCCAAAGTCGGCTCAATCTGCTTCATTTGTTCAGGCGTGACACCAAAGCGCTCAAGCTGACCTTTAACCAACAGATCATTCACATTTTTGGCAACGATATAGTCCGATTCATTGTGATAAATGTGCAAAATACCGCGCTTTTCCAGATTAAAATCAATATTTTCATCTTTAGCAATTTCAAACAGGCGTTGGCGGGCTAAAAGTGCCAATCGTACCGTATCGATGGTATTTTTTTCATAATTTCTGATTTGCGATAAAAACTCAAATAGCCAACTATATTTATGCAAATTAAATGAAGGATTTAACAGTAACGGTGCATCTTTGTGAGACATCCACTTGATGCCCTTGGCCACTGTAGATTTTTGATTCCAGACTTCTGCATTACAGGCTGAAAGCTGTCCACCATTGGCAAATGATGTTTCCATGGCTGGAAACAAATGTCGGTCAATCACCGTGACCTGATACCCCAATTTCGCCAGCTCATAGGCCGATGTAACACCTGTAATACCCGCACCAATCACAATAATATGAGACATAATTGCTCCTTTGAAATGTTACAACATTTCAGAAGTTGCCCCATCTGTCATGGTACCTGAGAGCTTCGATGCGACGAGATTTACCATAAATCTGTCGACCATCCCCTTCGGTGAGTATACTAAGATACTTCTCTCCAGATTACTTATCGATCACTACAGTCCTTTTGCCTGAGAGTTTCCGGGGTCGTTGCTCCTTCGGCGTATCCTAAAAGGACATCTCTCCTGCAATAATCGTTATGTTTATAAAAGCAATGTATATGCCAATTCAGTATAAAATCAACTTATTATCGTTAGTGAATTGTAGTGTATAAAAAAAGCGCCTGTATCTTTTCAAATACAAACGCTTTAAAAAATATTGACTCAAATCAACTCTGCCGCTGTGCATTTAGAATCAGGCGAGCAAGTTGTAAATCCTCTGAATAAGTAATTTTAATGTTATCAGAACGCCCTTGAACCACATCTACAGTTTCACCCATATATTCTAATGCGCTTGCTTCATCTGTGATCGGAATTTGATTCATTAAAGCATACTCAATACAACGCTTTAAAATACCCAGCTTTGCCATTTGTGGTGTTTGTGCCTGCCAGAGGAAACTCCGATCAACAGTTTTCTCAATTTTAGGCTGTTGTTGTACTCGTTTGAGCGTATCTCTGACAGGTGTTGCCAAAATGGCATATACACCATGCGTTGTACAATGTGTCATCAATGCCTCTAGGTTGGGCAAGCTCACACATGGACGAGCAGCATCATGCACCAAAACATAGTCATCTTCTGAAGCAAAGCGCAAAAGATGATTCAGCGCATTTAATACTGAGTCGGCTCGTTCTTTTCCGCCCAAACAAAAATGTGCTTTCTGGCGATTCTTTAAAGGAAGTGTCTGGGCAATATTATCATCTTGACCAATGGCCAAAACATAACCATCGAGGGGTAAGCCATTTAATCGATCAACTGTATGTTCTAAAACAGTTTTATCATCAATCAACTGGTATTGTTTTAACTCGGTTTTAGAAAAACGCGACCCGCTTCCAGCAGCAGGAATAATTGCCCATAACTTAGTCTGGAATGTCGGGTGTTGGTGGGGTTTCATTGGTTTGCATATCTACTTTAGCATTTGGATCGATATAAATCGGCTTGTACTGGGTACTAATCGTACTCATTTGAACAAAGGTTTCATGAGGCTTAATTAAACCCAAATCGAGACGTGCATGTTCTTCAATCGCCTCTGTGCCATTTTTCAGATCATAGACTTCAGCAGCAAGAATTCGATTTCGCTCTTTTAATTCTTGATTGATTTCAGCTTGTTGAGCAATTTGCTGTGTTAAGGCTTGATGCGGAAAATAACCACCCTCACCCCACCAGAAACTGTACTGAAGACCTGCAACCAAAATGATGACAAGCCCCAATATAAGTTTGCTCGAAGTAGACTTAAAAACTTCTAACATAGTCTTGAGCACTTCAATTAAAACATCCTTTAATGTTTTGTATGATATAACAATTTGAAACTTGGCATGCACAATTGTGGCCAAATCTAAATAAAAAAATTAAAAGCCAATCATAACGTTATTGACCTTTTTGACGCGTCTCATTTTGTCAAAGTTCATCTCAATTGAAAAGGGTCTATCGGGTATGATTTGAGTAATCTACTCAAAACTAAGGCAACTTTCTGCTATTAATTTTATGCTATTTTTTGCAATTCTTCTGGATGCTTTAAATGTAATTCAGCCACTTTTCATTGCTCAATAGAGAAATATAGTCAGTTTCCGCACTCTTTTTAAATTAGCAACTCATTTCAAAAACTGTTGTGCAGTGTATGAATCACTAAATGTGAAAATATCACTCTAAAATAAAAAAGGTGCTATTAAACATAGCACCTTTTATTACCTGCAAATCTCTTCAATTCAAGACTGACGATGATTTGCAATTACATTCAAAGATTAATTTAAACCTTTGAATTCCGCCTTACCACGGTAAGCCGCTTTAGTTAACTCTTCAATACGAAGCAACTGGTTGTATTTTGATACACGATCAGAACGGCACAATGAACCTGTTTTGATTTGACCCGCAGCAGTACCTACTGCAAGATCTGCAATAGTTGAATCTTCAGTTTCACCTGAACGGTGTGAAATCACTGTAGAATAACCATTGTCTTTCGCTAAATAGATTGCATCTAGCGTTTCAGTCAACGTACCAATTTGGTTGTACTTGATTAAGATAGAGTTACCTACTTTCTCATTGATACCACGTTGAAGGATTTTTGGATTGGTTACAAACAGGTCATCACCCACCAACTGGATTTTGTCACCCAGAATCGATGTCAAGTAAGACCAACCTTCCCAATCAGACTCATCTAAACCATCTTCAATAGAGATAATTGGATACTGGTTTACAAGACCTGCTAAATAGTCAGAGAACTGGTTGCTTGTGAATGCCTTATTGCCTTCACCAGCCAAGATGTACTGACCATTTTTATAAAATTCTGAAGATGCACAGTCAAGTGCAAGCATGATGTCAGAACCCGCCTTGTAGCCAGTTTGACCAATCGCTTCAAGAATAACAGTGATTGCTTCTTCATTAGAACGCAAGTTTGGCGCAAAACCACCTTCATCACCCACAGCAGTGTTTAAACCTTTTTTGTTTAAAACTGATTTTAGAGAATGGAAGATTTCAGCACCTGCACGCAATGCTTCAGAGAATGAAGTGAAGCCAACAGGCTCAATCATAAACTCTTGAATATCAACGTTATTGTCTGCATGCGAACCACCATTGATGATGTTCATCATAGGTACAGGCATCGTCAAGATAGTTTGACCACGTAAGTCTGCGATGTATTGGAAAAGAGGGATTTTCTTTTCATCGGCAGCAGCGCGTGCAGCAGCTAGTGATACCGCCAAAGTTGCATTCGCACCTAATTTTTCTTTATTTTCAGTACCATCAAGCTCGATCATCGTGTTATCGATGTCTTTTTGTTCAAATACTGATTTGCCCACTAAAGCGTCACGGATAACGGTGTTGACGTTATTCACCGCAGTTTTAACGCCTTTACCCAAATAGCGTGCTTTATCGCCATCACGAAGTTCTAACGCTTCACGAGAACCAGTTGAAGCACCAGATGGTGCACATGCACGACCAACTACGCCAGATGCTAAGATTACGTCTGCTTCGATGGTCGGGTTACCACGAGAGTCCAAAATTTCACGTGCACGAATGTCAACGATTTGGCTCATGAACAATTCCTCAATTGAATGAAAAATAAGATGCAATCATTTGCATCAATCAGTATTTAACTTTTTGAATCCTTTAACTAAAGTATCCAATTCTTTTAATTGTGCCAAGAAAGGCTCAAGCTGTGATAGGCGTAACGCACAAGGACCATCACATTTGGCTTTTTCAGGATCTGGATGTGCTTCTAAGAACAATCCAGCCAATCCAGTCGCCATCCCTGCGCGAGCTAATGTCGTAATTTGTGCACGGCGACCACCTGCCGAGTCAGCTCGACCACCAGGTGTTTGAAGTGCATGCGTGACATCAAAGAATACCGGCACATTCATCTCTTTCATGGTGTCGAAACCAAGCATGTCGACCACAAGATTATTGTAGCCAAAAGAGGTTCCACGCTCACATAAAATCAGCTTGTCATTGCCCGCTTCAAGGCACTTGTTCAAGATATGATTCATTTCACGCGGCGACAAGAATTGTGCTTTTTTAATATTAATAATAGATTGGGTTTTTGCCATTGCCTCAACCAGATCCGTTTGACGGCTCAAGAATGCAGGCAATTGAATAATATCGGCAACCTCTGCAACAGGAGCAGCCTGATACGGTTCATGCACATCGGTAATAATTGGAACATTAAAATGTTTTTTAATTTCACCGAGCCATTCAATACCTTTTTCGAGGCCAGGACCACGAAACGAATGTAGGCTTGAACGGTTTGCTTTATCAAAACTTGCTTTAAAAACGTAAGGGATTTCAAGGCGTTTGCAGATATCCACATAGGTTTCTGCAATTTCAAATGCAAGATCTTTCGACTCAAGTACATTCATTCCGCCAAATAATACAAATGGCAAATGATTTGCCATTTGTATATCGCCTAAACGTACAATCTCTTGGGGTTTTAATTGTGACATTTAAACAGTCCTAGTTTATGCGTCGTATTATTTCGTTTTAAGGTGCTGTTTTTTCGCAGCATCGATAAAGCTAGCAAATAATGGATGTCCATCACGTGGCGAACTTGTAAATTCAGGATGGAATTGTACAGCAATAAACCAAGGATGTTCAGGAATTTCGACTGTTTCAACCAAATGTTGCGCAGTTGAATAGCCCGAAATTTTCATACCCGCTTTTTCAATTGGCTCAATAAAGCGGTCGTTCATTTCATAGCGGTGACGATGACGCTCTACAATCTCAGCCTTACCATACACCTGACGTGTTTTGGTGCCTTCGACCAGTTCAGATTTTTGTGCACCCAAACGCATGGTTCCACCAAGATCTGACTCAACGCTGCGCTGTTGAAGTTCACCACGCTCGTCTAACCACTCTGTGATCAGACCAATGATTGGGAACTTGGTCGAACGGTTAAATTCAGTCGATGTAGCTTCTGCCAAACCTGCAACATTACGTGCGTATTCAATTACCGCAAGCTGCATGCCCAAGCAGATTCCTAAAAATGGAATACCTTGCTCACGCGCATACTTAATCGCCAACATCTTGCCTTCTGTTCCACGCTCACCAAAACCACCCGGTACAAGGATAGCGTCAGCCGTAGACAAAATAGAGATATCTTGGGTTTCAAGCGTTTCTGCATCGACATAGTCGATCTGAACTTTTACGCGATTTTGAATACCCGCATGAAGTAAAGCTTCATTGACAGACTTATAAGCATCTGGAAGTTCAACGTATTTACCCACCATTGCGACACGAACAATGTATTCAGGGTTAAATAACGCTTCACATACCTGATCCCAATCTGAAAGATCAGCTTGTGGCAAATCGTTGTAGCCGAAACGCTCACAGATGAGGTCGTCTACTTTTTGCTCGTAGAAGTTACGCGGAATTTGATAGATGGTTTTCGCATCTTTACATACCACAACCGCACGTGCTTCAACATTGGTAAACAATGCGATTTTACGTTTGGTGTCGGCATCTACGTCATGCTCTGTACGGCAGATCAAAATATCCGGTTGAATACCAATTGACAATAATTCTTTCACAGAATGTTGAGTTGGTTTGGTTTTCAACTCTGCTGCTGAACGAATATATGGGAGGAGTGTCAAATGCATCAACATCGTACGCTTATGGCCAAGTTCGACCATTAACTGACGTACAGATTCCATAAATGGTAAAGATTCGATATCACCAACCGTACCACCGATTTCGACAATCGCGACATCATAGCCTTCACCGGCTGCAAGAACACGTTCTTTGATGTTATCGGTAATATGTGGAATAACTTGAACCGTACCACCTAAGTAATCGCCACGACGTTCTTTATTTAAAACGTCTTGATAAACACGACCACTGGTGAAGTTGTTCAATTTGGTCATTTTCGCACGACGTAAGAAACGTTCGTAATAGCCCAAATCTAAATCTGTTTCGGCACCATCTTCAGTAACAAAAACTTCACCGTGTTGGAATGGACTCATTGTCCCCGGATCAACATTAATATATGGATCCATTTTTACCATGGTTACTTTTAAACCACGGGCTTCTAAAAGTGCAGCAACTGAAGCAGCTGAAATACCTTTACCTAGTGATGAAACAACACCACCAGTTACGAAAATAAAATGGGTCATTGGGTTTCTCGTACAATCGAGCCTAAATCGGCATGCAATGCTGGGCAATTTTACTTTACTCTGCACCTATAAAGCAAAGTCATTCAGCATCAAATGTTAGAACAATAAACAATTGGCTATTCTAGCAGCATTTTTATTGGAAAATTAGACTTTGTAACGAGGATTTTCATAGCGATTTTTATTGTTATAATAGGCGCACCTATTTCTAGATTTAATTTGTACACACATGAATAAAAAATTCTTAATTTGTGGATTGATTGCTGCTGGCTTATTTTTAACGGCTTGTTCAAAAAAAGAACAACCAAAAGATGAAAATCAGTCTCAAATGGAAACAAGCACTCAGGAGCAGCAACCAACTGAGCTCAAACCGCTTCAAGAGGCACAAAACCAACAGTCGACCACAGAACAGACCGTCGTAATTGAGCGTATGGAAACACCAAATACCACAACAGAGATTCGTCGTGAGCAGCACCATGCCGCAAAACCTGTTGAAACGCCAGTGAAAGAAGAACCAAAAGCCGAACCGAAAACGGAAGTTTCAACGGCGAATACGGAAGAACAGCCAGCTCGTTCAACCACCAAACAAAACCGTAGTGAAGATGATGCTGTGGCGGATGCGATTGCAGCAGCAACACCTGCCCTTAAAAACTAATTGCGTTTTGCGCAGTAAAAGATGCCCGTTAAGGATTACTTGCGGGCTTTTTTTTGGATGTATATAACAAAACTTAGTGTTGGTAATTCGTGTTTAATTTGTTGATTATATGAAATTTTATCTCTAAAAAAATTCTAAATAGGCTTTATCTTTTAGACAGTATGTTAAGCTAAAAATGTAATTTAAGTTTTAAAAAGAGTAATAAAGGAGAATAACATGAGCTACCAACACATTCTTGTTCCCGTTGATGATTCGGAACTTTCAGAAATTGCTACCCGGCATGCACTTTTTATTGCTCAAGCTTTTGGCAGTCGAGTTACAGTCATGAGTGTTGTGGCAGTCGATCCATTTGTTGGTGTCGATTTTTATAAGGTAGCCCCTGCTATTACCAATCACTTTATGGATGCCGAAGCACATGCTCAAAAGCATCTTGAGCAGATTCAGCAACAGTTTCTCGCACATCAAATCGACACAGACGTTAAAATCATTCGTGAAGAACCAACTGCGACTGGCATTTTGAATATTGCCGATGAAGTAAATGCCGATCTGATTATTATGGGTTCTCACGGCCGATCAGGGCTGAAAAAATTTGTTTTAGGTAGTGTCGCACAAAAAGTCGCCAGTGAAAGTGTGGTCCCTGTGATGATTGTAAAAAAATAATTTTTTGTTCAAACTTATAAAAGCTCTGATCAATTCAGGGTTTTTTCATTTTTGTTGTTTTAATTCGGCATCGTGCCATTGTTGAAATGGCACGTGTAAAGTGACCATACCTGAACCAATCGCATGATTTAAATCTTTATTGATTTTGACCTGAGATTTATTCATTTGCATTACATCTGGGCGATAATCCAGATTGTATGATTCATTCAACAACAAAACGATGGCATTTAAGTGATTCAACCTGCTGTGTAAGCATGCTTTATTACGCTCTCCTTGTTCAGGATTGGCGTTGAGCAAACCCAATTGTGCGCTATCTGATGCAATCTTTCCAATTTGATGACATTCCTCAGAAAGTTTTAACAGCAAAAACTGTAGATGATTCATCTGACCTCCAAAAAATTAATCACTAAGATAATTGTTGAAAGTGCATCCTATCGACAACAGCGCTGCGTCCTAGCTTATGTAACCTGTCACAGTAAAATTGAATATTCCTTTGGCAATGTTGCTATGCCTAATGGCGAAAACTTCATTTCAAAATGGCATATGCTTATAAGTTAAACAAAAAAGTAGTTGAGTCATTTGGTCATTCAATATAAACAACTCTGTCTAATCACTGTCAAATTATTAAATATAATGAAACATTTATTCTGAAACCAAGCATAGATTCGTAAAATATATCTATCTCTTTCTATCCACTATTCGAGTGAATAATTCAGGTCGATAGATTATAAAGGCCACGCAATCTTATATTTCAAAGATTGCATGACTATTTAATTATTTTTAAAACATTAAAAATAGGTCAAATCAACCACAACTTACCTTTACAATTTTTTTGGTTGAAGGATCGGTAACCACAGTGACACGATTTTCACGATAATCCATGGTCACTGGCTGCCCGGGTGCTATATTGCGCACAATTTGTGCACGTGATACCTGTTTAATCTGTTCATCAGTCAAACCCGACTGTCCAACAAGCTTTTGGGCTTCATCTGGCATACAATTTTTTTGTTGAGAACGAAATAATGCCCACTCCTCAACGACTTGTCCATTTGGCAAGTGGCAATAACCCGTTTGCCCTTCTGGTCCATTGCGAATTTCCAGCTTTCCTTTTTGCTCAACACAATACTGGCTGGCCGGATTAGGCATACCGATTTTTGGCATTTTTTCACCTGAATGCGGATAAGACGAACATGCTGCTAATGGCAGCAGTAAAGCAGCCCATAAAATATTCTTTTTCATTGAATAATATCCTTTTGAATAAAAGTCATTGTTGTTTATGAAAATCCAGCTTTCAAATTACAACGGGACCTCACAAGAATGGAAGTCCCGTTTATCATTTCACTGACAACTGATACGATCAGACACTCAAAATACTATTGAGTGTCTCTTTTACGTTCTTGGATTTAACTTTAGGTTGCAATGCTTGAAGTGCTTCTTTTACACGCGTTTTATGCGGCTCGGCCAAGGTGTACCAGCGAGATAATACTTGTAAGAGGCGTGAACCTAAAATCGGATTTTTTTCGTCAAAATACTGAGCCAAATCGATATAGTGTTCTACCCCATAACTCCATGCATTGACAGGATTATTACTCAAACCACCACTCACCGAGCGTACGCGGTTTGGTGTTCCCAAATCATAATCAGGATGCTGAGTAAGTGTACGAATGGTCTCTGCTGTAGCATCAGGATTCGCCGCCTGAATCATAAACCACTGATCAAGCGATAGCGCCTCATCCTTATAACGATTATAAAAGTCATCAAGTGCCTGCTGTGCCTGAGGCGCATCATTCCAGACCAGTACGCGTAACGCACCTAAACGCTCTGACATGTTGCCAGTTGTTTGATACTGGGTATAAGCGAGCTCGAACACCTCATCGTCACCTTGGCGCGCCATCATGCTGAGCATGATATTTTTAAGCGCACGCTCTCCCATTGCTTGAGAGAAATCGTGTTGTAGTGCTGGATTCAACGCTAAATAGGTTTCTTTCCAGAACCCATTTAATGCACGTGCTAGGGTTTCTAAAACAGAATTACGCTTTTCCTGCACTTGCTCAGGCTGATAATCGTGATCGATACGACTTCCCAAATAACCCTCTGTTGGAACATCAAAAAGTCGTGACGCCAATAATGGATCCTGACGTACTAGCGTAGGTAACGTTTTTTGAATGGCGTCGATATAAGGCTCAACCGAGTGTTCCTGCAATAAAATGCGCTCAAGTAAGGTTTGACTCGCCTGCCACTGATTAAATCCATTGGTTTCGTGCTGAATTAAAAATGCCAGCTCTTCATCGGTATAATTAAAGACCAGATTCACTGGTGCAGAAAAGTTACGTAGTAACGAAATGACAGGCGGCTGATCGACACCTGAAAACTCAATACTTGCGTGATCTTGATCAAATAAATACACACCGTCTTTCACCTGATTTTCAAACAAATCTGGACTATTTAAGGTGTATTGTTCACCTGTTTGCGGGTTAAACAGCGCCAAAGCAACAGGAATAGGCACGGCCTTTAAATTTGGATATTTAGGATGCGCTTTAAGACTTTGTTTAAAGTTCAAACGATAGATGCGCTGATCAGGGTGATATTCGCTCTCAACTTCGAGCTTTGGTGTTCCCGGCTGGTTGTACCAGATCAAAAAGGCGGATAAATCGACACCCGATCCAGCTGAAAGTGCATCAATCCAGTCTTCAACCGTAACTGCTTGACCATCGAAGCGCTTAAAATACTCATCAGTGCCTTGGCGAAACTTTTCTTTGCCAAGAAGTGTCGCCATCATTCGGTTAATTTCGGCACCTTTTTCATACACCGTAGCGGTGTAAAAGTTATTAATTTCCACAAAATGATCTGGACGTGGTGGATGCGAAAGTGGGCCAGCATCTTCTGGAAATTGATGCGCTTTGAGTACCGCGACATCGTCAATGCGTTGTACCGCAGCAGATTGAAGGTCTTCAGAAAATGACTGATCTCTAAAAACGGTTAAACCTTCTTTTAGGCACAACTGGAACCAGTCACGACAAGTAATACGGTTTCCAGTCCAGTTATGAAAGTATTCATGTGCAATCACGGACTGTACACGCATAATCGCGGCATCGGTGGTGTATTCTTCATCGGCCAGTACACAAGAGGTATTAAAAATATTTAAGCCTTTGTTTTCCATAGCCCCCATGTTGAACTGGCTGACCGCTACAATCATATAATTGTCTAAGTCGTATGGACGGCCATAGTGCTCTTCATCCCAACGCATAGAATGCTTAAGTGCTTCCATGGCAATTTTGCATTTTGGAATATCTTTTTCAATGGCATATATTTCAAGTGCTACATCGCGGCCTTCGGAAGTCGTATATCGATCCTTCAGTACAGCCAAATCACCAATCACACAGGCAAATAAATAACTTGGTTTTTTAGTTGGATCTTGCCAGATGGCAAAATGACGGTCTTCACCCACGGTACCCGTTTCAAGCAAGTTACCGTTAGCCAGTAATACAGGATATTTTTTATCGGCTTCAACGCGTGTAGTGAATACTGACAATACATCTGGACGGTCAGGATAAAAGGTAATTTTGCGGAAACCTTCTGGTTCATTTTGCGTGACAAACAAATCGCCAGCTTTGTACAGACCTTCTAGCTGGGTATTACTTTCTGGATGAATCACCACTTGGGTTTCAAGTGTGAGTTGATCTGGTGCATTGGTAATCACCAATTGCTCATCATCAAGCGTGTAATCTTCACTGTTAAGCGGCTCGCCATTTAATTTAATCGATACCAGTTCAAGATCACGCCCCAACAGCACTAAATCACCTGCACTATTTCTTTTCATCACCAGTGTAGAAAACACGTGCGTGTGATCATCGTGTACCTGAATATCAAGGTTGATCGAATCGACCAAGAAAGATGGCTTTTGATAATCTTTAAGATAAACCGTTTGATCTGCCGAAATATGAGGGTTCGCCGCAATATTCATATATTTTCCTATTTTGCCCTTATGCATGGCATCATTCATTATTGTGTATGCATTTGATCATACGCCAACTTAATCAATGTGTCTGCGAAGTTTCAATTTAAAATTAAGATGCGTCTTATCGAATTATTTTTCAATTGTAAGTACGTACAAATGTTCAAAAAACGTTATGTTTAGCTTGAGTTTTTCAGCTCTTCCTTTTTCTTTGTTTAATTTTGACTGGGCGTATGACAATCTATGTCATTTTATGTCATTGTAACGTCGACTTACATTTTTAAGTTTCGATTACATTTTGTGCACGTTTTTTGCTTGTATTAGCAAGACCAAGTTGGCCAATATAAAATACATAATGTCGAAGAGGTGATCGATATGGAACTCACACAACACTTACATCGCGTTGAAAATATCAAAGCCATTCATGATTTGCACAGTGCTGGCGTTTGTCCCAATGTTATTGCGGTGTTCATGACCGCAGAAGGAATTGAACTTACCGCACAGGGTGTCACAGCCATTGTGAATACTTACGATGCTTTGGGTAAAGAAAAAGCACCTTCGCGCAAGGTCAAAGCCCTTATTGCAGCCAAAAAACTTGGCCAACACGACGAATCTTTGCCTTGCCCTGTTTAAATTTATGTAAAGTAGAAGGCTCAAAGATTTAACTTTGAGCCTTTTTTGTGTGTTCTATTTATAGAGAGCTTTGATCTGATCATTTGATCTGTAAATCTGGATGTCGCAATTTGAACAGACGCGATATAATTCAACTCTCGTTCTTTACCTGAGTGTTATTTTGAATATTCTGCAAAAACAACTTGATGAAAGTAGTCAGTGCCCACTGTGCCAAGCCGCTATGTTTTGGGTTGAGGCAGAAGAGTATGAGCAGGATGTTCAATTTCAAGAATGCAGCCACTGTCAGCATCGTGTATTTCAAGATCATAAGCGTGTGTGTCATTGCATAAGCTGTACCGAACAACGCAAAAAAATGATTAAACAAGCTCGTCAGCAAGAGCAGAAAAAAAACCAGATTAAAGATGACAAAGTGTTCAATCTTGAAGACTTGAGCTTGATGCATAAACTGTTTTTGTTGGCTTTACTAGATGATCATGTGCATGAAAATATTCCGCACGATGAATTTGTACATTGGCATGCCATTAAGTACCACAGCATCAGCCCACATTATCTTTTCAACAATGCATTGTATAAAGAGCTGCTGCATTTGGGTATTTTGGTTATTCCTGAGCATCTTGATGAACAACAACAGATTGCTTATTTGAGGGTTCGACTCGATGGCTACTCCGACCCTAGCTTGTTTAGTATCGTACAACAGCTCAGACATTGGTTTTATGAAAATCTAAGTATGGGAATTCCTTACAAAACGACAGAAGACGTCAAAAACGTGTTGTTTGAATTGTTGTATCAAGAAATTGTGCAATTTATGCAAATGTACTGTCGAACATGGAATATACAAATTGCAGGCAACCGTCATTTCCAGCAATTTTGTTATAAACTTCTTGATGGTTTGGCGGTGGGACAGATTTACTATCTGATCCAGACTGCATTAGAGTATTTGTATACCCAAAAAGCGCTTCAGCCACGTAATGAAAGCTTCATCAATACGAATTTACTAAAAAAAACGCTAGAACAATATCGAGAGCGTGCCATTACAGAACGATGGGAAACCTCAACTTTACCTCGACCCATGAATTTACCCTTAAGTAAAATGAGTCAGATATTTTTGTATCGGTTTTTATCTTATGATGAACGCATCTTTATACAACCGATATGGAAAGCATGGCGCAAGATTGAGCCGCGCCTTAACTTTTTTTCTTTAAAACGGTGTATGAATTGTGGTTCAAACGACCTTGAGGTCGATTATGATGCGACAGATTATGTGTCGTTAATTTGCCGAAACTGCAAACATCAAGATCATTATTTTACCAAGTAAGCTTTTTCTTTTTAGGGGTCAACCATGTATAACTCATGCAACATTATTGAACATGTTATTGATACTTGGGAAAAATTACAGGCACAAGCACCGCTGGTACAATGTATTACCAACAGCGTGGCAGCCAACTATGCGGCAAATGTTTTGCTGGCAGCGGGTGCCTCACCTGCAATGATTGATAATCCATTTGAGGCTGAGAGTTTTACCCAAATTTGTGGCGCACTTAGCATCAATACTGGTACCCCGACCACAGAGCAGATGCAGGCCATGATGATTTCGGCTCAAACGGCGCACAAACATCACATTCCTTGGGTGCTGGATCCTGTAGGATACGGGCCAATTCTCAAATGGCGAAGTGACGCTGTCGATGCGCTATTACAGTATCACCCCTCGGTTATTCGCGGTAATGCTTCTGAAATTAGTGTCCTTGCAGGGCGCCTGACCCAATCTAAAGGTGTAGACAGTACTCTCAAAAGCGATGAAATGTTTCATCACGCCCAGCATCTTTTAACTAAAACCAGTTGTGTGGCGATTTCAGGTGAAACCGATTATATCCTGTCAAATGCAATGACCTGCATTGTCAAAATTCAAGGTGGTAGCCATTTACAGCCACGCATCACTGCAACAGGTTGTGCACTGGGTGCTTTAGTCGCAGCATACTGTGCTGTCGCACCTGTTCATTTGGCTGCAATTACTGCGCATGTGCATTTTGCAATTGCCGGAAAGCTTGCTTTTGATCAAGCACAAACGGTGGGGAGTTTTAATATTATGTTTATGGATTATATCCATATGCTCGATGCAAACTTGATTGAACAGTATGCGCGTATTGAATTAATTTCTGATGATTGAAAATCTCAGTTCTATATTTTTAAAATATCTAGAGACGATTTTAATCGTCCCTAGATAGGTTTATTTCAGTAGCAAATAAATATCGGTGACCAAATCAGCTTCTTTCACTTCATGTACAAAATTATGATAATGAAAGAATACTGGATAATCGCCCGCTTCTTCCTGTTGCGCTGGTAACCAGTTTCTAAATAAAAAATAGACGCTATCACGTATATGATCATGACTTCCCAAATGCCGAACAATAGCATAGCGTCCCGCGGGAATTTCACTCATTTCGATGCCTTCATGATTAGGATCAATCGGCTTAGTGATTGATCCTGCAATATCGAAGCGAAATTCTTGTTCAGGCGTCTGCTCAGGATCCGAAAAAGGAATACCATAGGTTGCCGATGTTTTAACGGGAGACAACCCTGTTCTTTTACGCCATTCGATAAACTTGGCTGCAGTTTCAAATACTTTTTCAGGTGAACCTTGATGAGAAATATAAGCGATCTTCTCGACAGGTCGTTCAATAATGGTAACGTTCATTTCTAGCTCACTTTTAGGGGTGAAATAAACAAACTTCCTGTGCCAATTTTGCCAGTTTGGCTCAACTCTAAAGACACTGGGCGTTTGATCAAATGAACGTTTAAATGCTCTTGCAAATGCTTCTGGACTATCAAAACCAGCATCTAAAGCAATCTCGATCACTTTTACTTCTGGTTTAAATACAAGCTGAAATGATGCGCGTTTTAATCGCAACATTTGCGTATATTTCATTACATTCATGCCCAGATGTGCATAAAAAATACGATGAAAATGAAATCTGGATAATCCAGCAACTTCACTCAATTGTTGTAAATTTAAAGATTCATCCAAATGTTGTTGAATGTAATCACACACGCGTTTTAATTTCAGATCATAAGCCGTCATAGCTTTAATACATGTTCATTTGATAGATATATTATGAAATGATTAAACATGCCGATCCTGATCAAAATTGCGATTTAATCACTTGTTTGAAATAATCCTGTTTGGGCATTTCCACAATTTCAACACAGCTTTGGATCGGTTTTTTCTGACTCATTAAACTCTGATTGCTAGTTATTGCCTGTAATACCTTTTCACCAATCTCGGTCTTTTGTTGTTCGGTACGTCCAGAGAGCAAATAAACTTTGACATGCACATAGGCCTGATTGTGATCTCCCTCTCCAATCAAAAAGATATCATCTTTTCGGGCGCGGGATTTAATATCTATCGCATCGCAATAGCCTGTCTCAATGATGCTGGTATTGATTTGAGACAACAATTGCTTCGGATCGAAATATTCAATATTGGCCGAATAATCCACAATAATATGGGGCATACGGTTTGACTTCCTATTCTATAAATAACAGTGCAAGACGTACCTGATCATAGCCCATTCTCGGGCTAGTGAGATCCACAATCGGCTTGAGTTTGATTGAACCATCGTCATTAAAATTTTCTGGCCGTTTGCTTTTTTGCACACGTTTAAACAATTTACGTACTTGCTCGACTACCTCATCACCCGGGTGGGCCACCGAAATATCCAGTCCTTGCTCACGGTGTAAACGCGCCAGATGATTAATAATGGTGGCTGGTGTAAGTCCTCGCTCTTGGGCGATATCTTGAATGTCGTACCCGCCCTCGAATAGCTCACGAGTTTCATCTAAGGTCGCAGAGCCATAATTTTGCTTTTCACCTTTGGCGAGTTTTTTCTCGTTACGAGCAATTTCGGTTTCATTGAGCGTACCACCACAATGTCGAATAAACGCTTTGTGCTTATCGGTTAAATCAATTTCTGCAAAATGATCTTCTGCCTCTTGAGACAACTCCTGAAAACGCTTGTCTGCTTTAAGCGCAAGGGTATCAAGCTCCAAAGCTTGCTCGTTAAAACCAAGTAAACGCAAACCCGTTAATGACTTCAGTCGAGATAAAGCCACATAACCCTGACCTTTTTCAAACGTATGGGTTAGATTAATTTCTGCGGCTTCCAAAGTCATACCTTGGCTTTTATGAATGGTAATCGCCCAAGCCAAACGTAATGGAATTTGCTGGAAACTTGCAATCACCTTCCCGGCTTCGTTTTCGATCGACCATGTTTCAGGCTCTACCAGCAACGTGGTTCCATCTGTCATTTTTACTTTGGGCAGTAAGCCAAATTCGTCGTCTTCTTCAAATCCGATCACTTCGCCTAAACTGCCATTGATATATCCCATATCAAAGTTGTTTTTTACAAACATCACTTTGGCATGTTTTTTAAGCGTAAGCTCTTCAGGCGCGCGTACCGACGATTTTAATGTTTCAAGTAATTTTTCATTGCCATCTAATGTGGCATTAAACTGATGGCCATCATTTTCAATTTCATTCAAATGTTGAAAATTGATCGCGTCTACATCCATATTGTGGGTGTAAAGCCGTGTAAACGTATCCCCAATATCATGCTGACGCGATGACAATAAGGCTTGCTTATGATTTGGCTGTATATTTTGCGCTCGAATGGCATTTAAAATCTGATTTAAAATTTCATCGTCCTGACGGTGTTGTTCTGTCAAATAACAGACTCGAAATTTTGCCTCAACCCACGCATCCGACATAAAGCAAAATTTATCGCGGTTGCGTTCATCATTTTTACCAACAGGCGGCAACTGAAAAAAATCACCGGCCACAATGACTTGTATACCGCCAAATGCTTCGTCGCTTTCTTTGAAGTATTTCAGTACCTGATTTACCAGATTAAGCTGTTTGGCATGTAACATTGAAATTTCATCAATAATCAGCACTTGAGCGTTTTCAAGGTGTTCTTTTAAATACTTGCGCTCTTTCATACGTTTCAGGTCATCATCGGATAGATGATCCTTAATGCCAATACCTGCCCATGTATGAATGGTCATGCCATTCATATGCGTCGCCGCGATACCTGTTGAGGCAGTAATGGCAACGGGTACCTTACGCGCCTTTAAATACTGAATGTACTGATTAAGTGTATAGGTTTTACCTGCACCGGCCGAGCCCGTTAGGAATACATTTTCTCCGGCTTTTAATAACTTCAGTGCAGTTTCTTGCTTCATAATCCAACGACTTCTAACAACGAGCACATAGCTTAACGACTTTGACATAAAAGTAAAATGCTAAAGCTCAATCGATTAAAATATCACTTAAAATACAAAATCTTAATTCAAAAATTCTTGGTAGGTGTTTGGTAGGTACACATTATTTTACGCTCAGATAATACTAGTGACATGGTGAAGGACACCTAGATAACAAGACATAAACAGATTGAATAAGGAATATCTCAATGGCGTTTAAACAAATTGCAGATCAAACCAACGGTTTTTTCATCCCGAGCGTTTCACTTTTTGGTCCAGGATGTGCCAAAGAAATTGGAAATAAAGCAATTGATTTAGGAGCAAAAAAAGCTCTGATTGTGACCGATGAAGGCCTCTTTAAATTTGGTGTAGCCGACACAATTGCAGAATATCTACATAGCGCCGGTGTAAAAAGTCATATTTTTTCAGGTGCAGAACCTAATCCGACCGACATCAATGTACATCGTGGTGTAGAAGCCTATACTCACAATGACTGTGATTTTATTGTGTCTTTAGGAGGCGGTTCATCACATGACTGCGCCAAAGGCATTGGACTGGTGACTGCCGGCGGTGGTCACATCCGTGACTATGAAGGAATTGATAAAAGCAAAGTCCCAATGACCCCGCTGATTTCAGTCAATACTACAGCAGGCACCGCTTCTGAAATGACACGCTTTTGTATCATCACCAATACAGATACGCACGTAAAAATGGCAATTGTCGATTGGCGCTGCACACCATTGATTGCCATAGACGACCCTAAACTTATGATTGCTAAACCGACAGGCTTGACCGCTGCCACAGGGATGGATGCCTTGACACATGCGGTTGAAGCTTATGTATCGACAGCAGCCAACCCCATTACCGATGCCTGTGCAGAAAAAGCTATTAGCATGATCAGTCAATGGCTCAGACCCGCAGTAGCCAACGGTGAAGATATCGAAGCGCGCGATGCCATGAGCTATGCGCAGTATCTGGCAGGTATGGCATTTAACAACGCCTCATTGGGTTATGTACATGCCATGGCACATCAATTAGGTGGTTTTTATAATCTGCCGCACGGCGTATGCAACGCGATCTTATTGCCCCATGTTTGTGAATTCAACCTAATTGCGTGCCCTGAACGTTATGCCCGAATTGCAGAACTGATGGGTGTAAATACTCAAGGCTTGAGTACCACTGCCGCGGCATATGCAGCGATTAATGCGATACGTGAGTTGTCTTCTTCAATTGGTATTCCATCTGGTTTAACAGAATTGGGCGTTAAACCAGAAGATTTGGCAGTTATGGCAGAAAATGCACAAAATGATGCCTGTATGCTTACCAATCCACGTAAAGCAACGCATGCACAAGTTGTCGAGATGTTTAAAGCAGCATTGTAACTGGCTTAAAAAGCAAAAATCCTCTTCTGAGTAGGTTCTCTCTAACCAACTTACTCGGATTTTGGGAATATCTCCATCATGGATATTCCCTTTTTTTATTCACATGTCGTAATTGACAAAGTTTAAATTTCAGATAACGATGAAGACATCATGATTCAATAGAAAAAACAAGAATGTCAGATTACAGCGCCGATCTCTTAGGTGAAGGCTATGAACAGCAAATCCTGAATTTTCCTGACGATTATGAAGGTCGAGTGATCGCCACACTGGTAAGAAAAAAAGCCAATCATACTACTGATAAGGCTGTGCTATATATTCATGGCTATATTGACTATTTTTTTCAAAAAGAAATGGCCGAGCAATTTAATCTACATGGTTATGATTTTTACGCCCTTGATTTACGCAAATATGGCCGCTCTAAACTCCCCCATCAAACATTTTTTAATGTGCACGATTTACGCGAATACGATGCCGAAATTAGTCTGGCACTTGAGCTAATCGAGCAAGAATCTCATCATCAAGTGTTACTTGCAGGTCACTCTACTGGCGGGCTGATTGCCACTTTGTATGCTGCACATTATCGTCAGAATTCACTGATCAAAGCACTCTGGGTAAACAGTCCATTTTATGAGTTCAATTTGAGTCTTGCCGAAAAGAAACTGGGAATTCCGCTGTTGAGTCAGGTTGGTCGAGTATTGCCGCGTCAACCTTTTCCGAGCAAACTCAACCGATGGTACGTTACCAGTTTGCATCAAAGCCTAAAAGGCGAATGGGATTTTGATCTGAACTGGAAGCCAGTATCTGCACCGACCGTTTTACTTAGTTTTGTACATGCTATACATAGTGCCCAAAAAGAAATTCACAAAGGTGTGTATATTGATATTCCTGTACTGGTGATGCATTCACATCAAACTAAAAATCCGAAACGCTGGCATAAGAGCGTCACACAAAGTGATGTGATTTTAAATGTAAAAGACATTCGCAAATACGCTAAAAAAATCAAGGGCGATGTGACAATCCAGAGCATCCAAAATGGTGTGCATGATCTGGTCTTATCAGCGCCCGCTGTACGTGAAGCTGTCTATCAAAAGTTATTTCAATGGCTTAACAGCAAAATCAGTTCATACTGACCTTATCCTTCATAATATTTGACCAATAATTGGTGTGCAGGATGATCCAGTGGAAGCAGCTCGGTTAATCGTTGTACAGCATCTATGGCTTCTGGAAAGCGTGCTAGATGCTTGAGCAACATATCAGGCTCTTTTGCTTTGTAAATTGCATCACTCAGACGTGATTCAAGACAGTCACGCCATGTACAAATAAAAGGACTCTCCGAGCGGGATAACAGCACACCTGTATACAGTTCTAAGGCCACAGCGACATAACCTGCATTAAGCGCATCTTCTGCCTGTAAAAAATCTGCCTCTACATGTGCCAGTAAGCGATAAGGTCTCGATCCGAGTAAGCCACCCAAAATATCACGTAACTGAGACATTTCAGCTTTGAGCGTCCCTACACTGACCTTGCGCTCACCATAAAGTGCATGATGCAGTTTTTCCAGATTCAGCCCTTGTGGACATAAAGTTAAAATAGTTAAAATTTCAACTTGTCGTGGCGTTAATACGAGCGCTTTGCCGTTAAATAATATCTGCGGTGTAGAAAAAGCACGAATAAATAAGTGCTGTCGCTGATGCTCGATAAGCGCATTTTGAATGATGGCAGCACAACGCTCTGCCGCCAACATGCCTAAAGCATTGTGATTTTTCCAAGTGGCGGATAAATCGACAACACCCACAGGTTGTTGTGTATAAGGATCTAAAATTGGCGCAGCGTAACACACCCAATCATGCACAGAAGACATGTAATGTTCATTGGAAAAAACACAACTCGACTGCCGGGTTTTAAGTGACAAAGCCAAAGCATTCGTCCCTACAAGCTCTTCTTTCCACTGACCACCAGCAACAAAATGGACCTTCTCAGCAGCGCTTCGCATTTGCGCACTTGGCGCTGCCCATAAAATCGTGCTGCCTATATCTGCCACCGCAATCACCATCGATGATTGCTCCGCGACGTGTTTAAGATCATGTTGACACGCCTGAATCGCCACATCTAAAACACTGGGATTTTTGTTTGAGGCAGGTTTGAGCAAAGGTGCAGCTAAGCGCTCTTTAGGAATATCGGCAGATGCAGATCGCTGCCAAGAGCTCGCAATACTTTGTTCAATTTTTTCAGCATGTTGCGGCGTCAGTACACTTTGATTTCTCAGTTTATCAATGGTATGCCGCTGGTGTAGTAAATCCTGTTTTGTAAACATTTGTCGTTCCCTTGCAAATTCTCATTATTTCCAACCTTTCTCCAACCTTATTTCTTCTATGCTAATTAAATAATGTACAAAAGTACCTTATACCAAAGCTGTAGATGCTTCAATCATAGATGAATAATAAGCAAAGGAATACTGATATGCGATACATCGACCCAAACCAACCCGGTTCAAAAGTTCAATTTAAAGCACAATATGAAAATTTTATTGGGGGTCAGTGGGTGCCTCCTGTTAAAGGCGAGTATTTTGGCAACAGTTCTCCCGTAGATGGCAAGGTATTCACTCAAATTCCACGCTCTAGTATTGAAGATATCGAGCTTGCTCTTGATGCGGCGCATAAAGCAAAAGCCGACTGGAACAGCTCATCACCGACTGTTCGTTCAAATTTACTGCTTAAAATTGCAGACCGTCTAGAAGAAAATCTTGAGTTACTTGCCGTAGCAGAAACATGGGAAAACGGCAAACCGATTCGCGAGACACTGGCAGCAGATATTCCACTGGCGATTGACCATTTCCGCTATTTTGCAGGATGTATTCGCGCTCAAGAAGGTGGAATTTCTGAAATTGATGAAGATACCATTGCCTATCATTTTCACGAACCGCTCGGTGTGGTTGGACAGATCATTCCGTGGAACTTTCCAATCTTAATGGCCGCGTGGAAACTTGCACCAGCACTTGCAGCGGGTAACTGCATTGTATTAAAGCCTGCCGAGCAAACGCCTTCAAGTATCCTGGTATTAATGGAATTGATTCAAGACCTAATTCCACCTGGTGTACTCAATATTGTAAATGGCTACGGTGCCGAGGTTGGTCGTCCACTGGCGACGAACCCAAGAATTGCAAAAATTGCATTTACCGGCTCAACAAAAGTTGGCCAGATGATTATGCAATACGCGACTGAAAATATTATTCCTGTTACGCTCGAACTGGGCGGTAAATCGCCTAATATTTTCTTTGAAGATGTGCTGGCACAGCAAGATGACTATCTTGAAAAAGCACTTGAAGGCTTTGCCATGTTTGCACTGAACCAAGGTGAAGTATGTACATGTCCATCACGCGCGCTGGTACAGGAAAGTATTGCCGATCAGTTTCTGGAATTGGCAGTCGAACGGGTTAAAAAAATCAAAACAGGTCATCCACTTGATACCGACACCATGATTGGTGCTCAAGCATCTAAACAACAGTTTGATAAGATTATTGGCTGCATCGATACTGGTCGAAACGAAGGCGCGCAATTGATGACGGGTGGCGATCCGCGTCACGATGTTGACGGTGGTTTTTATATTGAACCGACTATTTTTAAAGGTGACAACAGCATGAAAATTTTCCAAGAGGAAATTTTTGGGCCAGTACTATCGGTCACCACATTTAAAGATTTTGACGAGGCCATCAAGATTGCCAACGACACCATGTATGGCTTAGGTGCCGGTGTATGGTCTCGCTCTGCACACACCTCATATCGTGCGGGCCGTGCAATTCAGGCTGGTCGAGTCTGGACCAACTGTTACCATTTATACCCTGCTCATGCCGCATTTGGAGGATATAAGCAGTCTGGTATTGGACGGGAAAACCACAGAATGATGCTCGATCATTATCAGCAAACCAAAAACTTGTTGGTGAGCTACTCAACCAAACCAATGGGCTTCTTCTAATCACGTGTAACGTAACAAAAAAAGGCCCACGATGGGCCTTTCTTTTGAGCAATATCGAGGTATGGCTTTGCATTTTGTTCTATGCATACTTCAGGTATGATCGCATGAGATCTTTTTAATATTGTGTAACTTACGCCATGAAAACTATTTATGCAGTTCAACATCTGGCCTTTGAAGATCTCGGCTCGCTTGAAGATCTTTTTTATGAGCTTGGTTTTAGAGTGCGTTATTTTGAAGCAGGTGTAGATGACCTCAAGCCTGCCTTTGAGCATGATGGCCTTACCGTCATTTTAGGTGGTCCAATCGGTGTGTATGAAGAAGCCGACTATCCATTTTTAAAACAAGAAACGGCACTTCTTAAAGCGCGCTTAGCGGCGAATAAGCCGACGATTGGAATTTGCTTAGGTGCTCAGCTTATTGCCAAAGCACTCGGTGCCAAAGTTTATGCTGGAGAGCACAAAGAAATTGGATGGAGTACCTTAGACATCAAGGCCACATCAGAGAACCCATTACAGGGGCTGATCGATCAACCGGTTTTACACTGGCACGGTGATACCTTTGATTTACCTACGTCAGCGACGCTGCTGGCAAGTTCAGAACATTATCCGCATCAAGCCTTTTCATGTGGAACGAATGTACTTGCTTTACAGTTTCATTTGGAAGTGTGTGGTGATAACTTTGAACGCTGGCTCATCGGGCATACAGCTGAGCTTCGACAAGGAAATTTTTTAGTTCAAGCGCTTCGCGCCGATACCGCACGCTATGCTCAAGGTTTATCTCACGAGGCACGTTCGATTCTCTTAGATTATCTCAAGCAGCTTAACCTAGTATAAGTCAGCTTTATTTCTGATCTTTTATTCGTCACTGGAAAATTGATCGATCACTTGCTGCTCGGTCATTTGAGGTGACTTCGTTAGAAACTGATAATAATCTGGCTTGTGATCGGCATAAATCTCAAGATGGATTTTGGCATCGGAAGCTAAGTCGAATAATTCGGCATTAATGCTGTAATACTCTCGTTCGTTCAGCTTGTAAAACAAATTGGTGCCGCACTGCTGGCAAAAATATCGCGCTGCCCATTCCGATGAGTCATATTTTCGAACAAATTGCTGCCCAGTAAGCTTGATTTTTTGAGTCGATTCAACTGTCAAAGCTGGGCCTCCTCCCCATGTTCTACACATGCTGCAATGACACACTGTAATTTCCTCAGAATTGACCTCAACGTCAATCTGCACTGCACCACACAAACAAGCGCCTAACATTTCTTATTTTCCTTATTTGTTTGAGTCGGCTTTTATACTATCGAAAAAAAACATCACATGGCTAAATATTGCACTGTGATGCTTTAGATTTTGTAAACACTTATGCGCTTTCAACACTCAGCTTAATTGCAGCCAGCGTCGCTATTCAATTTTGAGCTGAAATTCATCTTGGCTAATTTTAATCTTGAGCTTTTTGTATTTACGCTTACTGGCATCGAGTGCTGAGTGCAAAACCTCATTAGAAAAAGTTGTATCATTCATCAACTCCGAATAGATTTTATATCCAATCACAATCTTGGATGGCTTTTCCCCATTATGTTTAAAATCTTCAATTAATTGATCAAGATATGCAACATTTGCTTTTTTCATCAGATCTATTCTTTCAGCCTTGATACTTATTTAAAGTACTTAGATTTCTTTACACTTTGATTAATTTTAAAAAATTAACGACTACATGATCATTTTTTACTGGAAATTTAAACTGAAAAGCAGCAATTTTGTTCTATAAACCACCATCACGTTTTATCATTCTCTACAGCATGCGTTACAGGTAAGTTTATTATGTCCCGAAGACCGCGTGAACAGGTTCATTATCTGCATCTTAAGGAGTTAGGTGGATTAGAAATGCTGAGCGCACAATACTATCAGCAAACATTTTCTCGTCATGTTCATGAAGGCTTTTGTATTGGTGTAATTGAAGAAGGTGCGCAGCGTTTTTTCCGTACTGGTGCTCACCATGTTGCACCCAAAGGCGATATTATTTTAGTCAATCCAGATGAAATTCATACAGGTTCTTCGGCTGTTGAAACTGGTTGGCGCTATCGAGCAATTTATCCAACCCCTGAACTATTGAGCCGTCTTACTCAGGATTTGGTTTCTACCCAGCGTTTCATTCCTTGGTTTACGCATGCTGTGGTTCATGATGAAGGTCTTGCCCAGCAGCTCAGATTATTATTTGATCTTCTTGAGCAGCCACAGAATATTTTACTTAAAGAAACACTTTTTCTATCTACCATGGCTTGGTTGACTACACGCTATAGTCAAACAAAGCCGTCATTATTGAGCTTAAGTGATGCCAAAAGCAAAATACTTACAATCAAAGAAATGATCGCAACACATCCCGAACATGATTTTTCACTGGGTGAACTCGCAGGCTTTGCACATTTAAGCCAGTGGCATTTTTTAAGACAATTTAAAAAACATGTAGGTTTTTCTCCGCATGCGTGGCTTGTTCAATGTCGTATTATGAAAGCACAAAAATTATTACGTGAAGATTTGACGATTTCAGATGTCTCGCAACGTTGCGGTTTTTCAGATCAAAGTCATTTCACGCGACATTTTAAAAATGCACTCGGCATCACACCCGGCGGTTATATTCGAAGTTTAAAATAAGCAAGTTTATGCAATTAAGATCAATTTTAGGTGGCTAAAATCGTACTGTTATTTTGAGATATAAAATCCAATCATGATGAATAATGTAATATCGAATTATTTTAACTTGGCCCATATACGTGATTTAGTTACGGGCGCCTTAAAAATTACTCCCTTGTGCATTGCTGTTTTGCCATGGGGATTACTGGCCGGTTCGATGGCGATTCAGGCTGGACTTTCCCCTGCTCAAGCCATCGGGATGTCTGCTTTTGTATTTGCTGGTGCAGCTCAGTTGGTTTCACTTGGTATGATCATGGCGGGCGCTCCACTCATTAGTATTTTTTTGTCTGTATTTCTGATCACCTCACAACATTACCTATACGCGCTCAACTTACGTTCATCTGTGAAAAATGAATCTTTCGGCAAACGTGTATTATTTGGATTTGTTTTAACCGATGAACTCTTTGCAATCAGTAGCACTCAACCACACTATAACTACTACCGTGTCCTACTCGGTGCAGGAATCTGGTTTTATCTCTGCTGGCTTGTGTTTAGTTTTTTTGGTGTGCTACTGACCTCATCATTTTCACAACTTGAACACATGCATCTGGATTTTTCTATTGTTGCAACGTTTATAGCCATTATTGTGCCTCTCATTCAAAACCGACATGCTCTGATCGGGGTGATCACCACGCTTGTTCTGACAGCACTAAGCCTATATTTAAATATCTTGATGGGTGGATTAATTGCTGCACTGATTGGGATGTGCGTAGCGGCATGGTCTGAATCTAAGGAGAAAAAAGAATGACATGGACATTTATGCTTTTACTGGCGGGAATTGTCTTTTTAAATCGTTATATTTTTTTAGAACCTCGTTTTCCGATCAAAATTCCCGACTGGCTTAATCGTGCCTTGCGCTATTCTGCACCTTGCATTCTTTCATCGATTTGCGTTCCGATTATTCTGATGGATAATCATGTCTTTCGAGAGCACATTATAAACCCCTACTTTATTGCCACATTGATTACCATATTGGTTGCCTATGTTATTCGACATACGCTAGCCACAATCTGTATAAGCCTGAGCAGTTTTTATCTTCTGGTGTATTTAATGGCCTGATTTGATTTTAGTTAAAACGCTGACTTGAGCGTATGTTTTTCCGTGTCGGTTTGTTCAATATTCTCATCATATCGAATCAATGAGGAGGATGCGCAAGATGTGTAGCTTATCCGACATGCTAATACAGGCTAAATTTTAGTGACAAATATCATAGTCGATGGCCAATAAGTTGAACTCATTCAGCCCAAGTGAATTAAAAACTTACTTTTTGTAATTAAACTCGTTTTTATTGCCTAAATCGAGTACATTCAGGACAACAGACTGCGTAATTAAACGCAGATCGTACATTAAATTTTAATTGAAAATTAACGCATTCTAAAAATTATAGTTTGAATTAAAGGACAAAATTATGTTTAAGCACATACTTTTGAGTTCTGTTATTGCATCTTCGACCTTTCTTTTATCTTACACTGCTCAGGCGTGTACTCGTGTGGTATATCAAGGTAACAATCAGAATATTCTCACTGCCCGATCCATGGATTGGAAAAGTGATGTAGGTACCAATCTGTGGATTCTACCTAGCGGTATCAAACGCAGTGGCAATTCAGGTAAAAACTCCATCCAGTGGACGTCTAAATACGGAAGCGTTGTTGCTACTGGTTATGATGTTGCAACCACAGACGGTGTCAACGAAGCAGGACTCAACGCCAATCTATTGTGGCTGGTGGAATCACAATATCCAGACGAAAAAACCTCGAACAAGCCTAAATTAACCATTGCCGCGTGGGCACAGTATGCGCTCGATAATTTTGCAACCGTAAATGAAGCGGTTATAGCTTTAGAAAAAGAGCCGTTTATTATTGTCAGTGATGCAGTTCCTGGAGAACAAAGACTAACCACCTTACATTTGTCACTTTCCGATGTCACGGGCGACAGCGCTATTGTTGAATATATTAATGGCAAGCAAGTGATTCATCACAGTAAGACTTATCAGGTGATGACCAACTCCCCTATTTTTGAAGAGCAGCTTGCCTTAAATGAATATTGGAAAAAAATAGGGGGTACAACATTTTTACCGGGAACTAACCGCGCAGCTGACCGATTTGCTCGGGCATCGTTTTATATCAATGCCATTCCCAAAACTGAAGATCCAAAAGCCAGTCTTGCTTCTGTATTTGGCGTGATTCGAAACGTATCTGTTCCTTATGGCTTAAATACTGAAGAAGAACCTAATATTTCATCGACCCGATGGCGAACAGTGGTTGACCATAAACATAAAATGTACTTTTTTGAATCAGCTCTTTCACCCAATATTTTTTGGATAGATTTAAAAAAGATTAACTTTAAAGATGGTATAACAAAGAAACTGGATTTAGGAAAAAATCAGGAAAATGTCTATGCGGGAGATGCAACCAGTCAGTTTAAAGCATCAACCCCATTTCATTTTTTAGGTAAAGACGATTAAGTCGAAAGTTTCTCAAAATTGGATGAACGAGGAAAAACATGAAAAGAATTTTTGGGTGGTGTACAGCACTCTTTTTATTGCATGGTTGTGCAACTGTTCCTCAAGATACGGCTCCACCGGATGATGTGGCAACGGCGGGACTGCTTTTGTGTCAACCGACCGAACAGTGCCCAATTATGAGTGCACGCTGGAATCCGGAAAATAAGAGCCAATTAAGAATCGATGTTCGCCTCAATAGCTCGTATTTGTATTACGACATCAAAAAGGTGACTTTTATTGTTGATGGTAAACATTTATCTTACAAACCCAAACAGCCTACCGTCTTACGTTATGTGAATCGTTTAGAGCCTAGACGTTCGAGTAACTATATTGTGGTACCAAGTAGCTTTTTATCTGAATTTAAAAACGCAAAATCGATTGAAGTACAAATCAATACCGATCATGGCCCAATCAAACGTGCCATGTATAAAGATGGACAACAATCAAGCGCCTATAAAAACTTTATCGAAGTGTATAACAAGTCATAAAAAAACACCTCACGCCATCGATGGTGTGAGGTGTTTTTTAAAAATAGCGTCTTAAGGCGCTATTGGCTCAAAAGGCGGAATCACATCTGCATTTTGTGCACGATGGCGCATAAAATGATCCATCAACACAATCGCAAGCATTGCTTCTGCAATTGGCGTTGCCCGAACCCCGACACACGGATCATGGCGACCTTTGGTTAAAACATCGATATTTTCACGATCGATATTAATGGTTTTACCCGGCGTAGTGATACTCGCAGTTGGCTTCAAGGCAATCGCAACGCGAATATCCTGACCGCTTGAAATTCCGCCTAAAATACCCCCTGCATGATTCGCCAAGAATCCATCAGCGCTCAACTCATCACGGGTTTCATGCCCAAACTGGCCAGCGACAGCAAAACCATCGCCAATTTCAACTCCTTTTACTGCATTAATGCTCATCATCGCATGTGCAATATCGGCATCGAGTCGATCAAATACAGGTTCACCCCAACCAACTGGAACATTTTCCGCTACGATTTCGAGTTTGGCGCCACAACTTGTACCTTGTTCACGTAAAGAGGTAACTAAAGCTTCAAAACGTGGAACGGCATCAACATCACCACAAAAAAATGGATTTTGAGAAACTTCATTCCAGTCGAGTTTTTCTGTTACTTCAGTTCCGATTTGTGTTACGTGCCCGCGAATGACAATACCAAACTTCTCTGCAAGAAACTTTTTCGCAATCGCGCCAGCAGCGACACGCATGGCCGTTTCACGTGCGCTTGAGCGTCCGCCACCGCGATAATCGCGAAAACCATACTTTTGCGTGTAGGTATAATCGGCATGTCCAGGACGGAAAGTTTGCGCAATATTGCCGTAATCTTTCGACTTTTGATCCGTATTTTCAATGTACAGACCAATCGATGTGCCCGTAGTTTTACCTTCAAACACACCCGAAATAATTTTAACCTGATCGGGCTCTTTGCGCTGTGTTGCAAACTTTGAGGTACCCGGTTTACGTCGATCAAGATCCTGCTGTAAATCCGCTTCAGAAAGTTCAAGACCCGGCGGAACACCATCTACAATTGCCATCAAGCCGACGCCATGCGATTCCCCACAGGTGGTGACTCGAAACAGCTGCCCAATACTATTCCCTGCCATAACGTTTCTTCCTTATCCCTCTAATGATGCTTGAAATAATTTCTGATGACGACGGCACTGTTCAGCAGTCAATGCAAAGATTCCCGAACCACCTTTTTGGAATGTCAACCAGTGGAAATCGACCGTATTAAAGTTTTGACGCATCGCCCACTCAGAATTACCCACCTCAATCACAATCAGACCATTTTCGCTTAAGTAATCAGCCGCTTGAGCGAGCATTTTACGCACCAAATCTAGTCCATCCTGACCTGCTGCCAAAGCCAGTTCAGGCTCATGTAAAAACTCTTCTGGCAAGTCAGCCATATCTTCAGCGTCAACATAAGGCGGGTTGCTGACAATCAAATCGTACTGATTTTCGGCAGGAATTTTTGCGAAAAGATCCGACTCCATAAGTGCAATTTGATATTGCTTATTGTGATGTTCAACGTTCAGCGCAGCCACTTCAAGTGCTTCTTTTGAAATATCTGTTGCATCTACTTCTGCATCTGGATAAGCATAACCCAATGCAACCGCGATACATCCTGAACCTGTACACATATCTAGAATTCGGTGCGGTGTTTTTGGCGCAGCATTTTCCGGCAGATTGTTTTGTGCCTCTCGCATTTGACCATTTTCATCAAGGCAATACGGCGCAAAACGTTGTTCGATCAGCTCTGCTACCGGCGAGCGAGGAATCAAAACACGCTCATCGACATAAAACGGTTTGTTGGCAAAATAAGCAAGATTGAGCAAATATGACGTTGGCGTACGCTCATTGATACGGCGTTCGAGTAAACTCAAAAATTCGGCTTTTTCACTTGGCAGCAATTTGGCATCTAGAATTTCTGAGTCTGCCGCCCATTCAAGTGACAACGTTTGCAATACCAATGCTGAGCTTTCAGCAAAATAATCTTCTGTCCCTTGTCCTAAATGAGCATCATATTGACGTAATGCAGTCACACCAAAACGAATAAAATCACGAATTGTGCTTAAACTTTCTGCTGCTTCCTGTAAATGTTCAGGGCTGATTGTCGGTCGCTCCACTCAGGGATCTCCAAAAGGTTGTTATGCAAAACGCGTTATCATACCTTGTTTTGTCAAGCTTTATAAGATCAAGATGGTATGCATTTAAAGGAACTGTGATCACGAGGTGCGATCATGTCATTCAAATCATTCTGTGTTAAAGATTCAAAAGCCCATTCATCATGAGTAGGCTTTTATTTTTTGTAAAACTAAATAGCATTAAAAATCTCGTTGTGTTGGACGTAGCACAATTTCATTGATATCGACATCTTTAGGTTGTTCAATTGCATAGGCAATTACACGTGCAACACTGTCGGAAGGAATTGCCATTTTATAAAAACTCTTTTAGAGGTTCTGCGCTTTGCTCATCGGAACTTCCAAATCTTCGCTTACTTTTAATTGCATACGGACAGAAAACCTAATGCCTGCTACAGAAGGGAGATTGATAACACAATCAAATCTTTACAAGTTCAAATTTAATCACAATAAAAAAAGAGATGCCTCAGCATCTCTTTTTGAATGATTTATTGTGTCATTACTTATTTTTTAGCAGCAGTTGCTTCAGTGGTGATGTTGACTGTGATCTTATCTCCCACATTCGGCACATAATTACCGATACCGAATTCTGAGCGGTTAAACGAAGTGGTTGCATTAAAGCCAATCGCTGGAACTTTTGCCATTGGGTGCTCACCTTGTTTATTAAGTACAGCATCAAGCACCACAGGTTTGGTAATGCCTTTAACGGTTAAATTACCTGTAATTTTGAAGTGTTTTTTGTCTTTGGTTTCAACTTTAGTACTTTTGAAGGTAATGTTTGGATACTTGGCTGCATTAAACCAGCCTTCTTGCTGGAATTCTTTATCTAGAGCTGGCACATTGGTGTTTACGCTACTGACTGGAATCGTCACGTCTACCGATGAGTTTGCAGGTTTAGCGTTATCGACTTTAATGACACCTTGGATGTCACTGAAGTTCGCACTTGGTGTTGAAAAACCAAAATGGTTCCAGCTAAATACGGTTGCTGTATGCGTTGGATCAATTTTATAATCTACTGGCGCTGCAAGTGCGAATGTACTGCTGATCGCAACCGCCAAACCTAAAGATAATGATTGAAGTTTCATTCGATGTTTTCCTTTTAAATCATGTTATTTAGTCTATACATTCAACAATTTAAATCATTCTGATTTATAAAACGATATGTTGCATGGATGAAACACCACACTTTAAATTTAATTTTTCTTAATAATTTTGAATTTTATTTATTTAAATTATACATTTAGAGGATGTAATAAAAGTTGCTCTAAAGAATTTATCTTATTTTAAAAGACAAAAAGCTACATTATTGATTCAATCGATCACAATTACAGGCAAAAAAAAGCCCTTGCAAACAAGGGCCTTTCTTTTAAAGCGCTAAAACTTAGTAGCTTTGTACCGCTTCAATTACAGCTTGGCTAGTAATACCAAAGTGCTGGAACAAATCTTTTGCAGGTGCAGATTCACCATAAGTGGTCATTCCGATCACTTTACCGTCTAGACCTACGAACTTCCACCAGTAATCGACATGCGCCGCTTCAACCGCAACACGAGCACGAATGCTCGCAGGCAATACCGCTTCACGATATGCTGCATCTTGAGTCATGAACAACTCTGCACAAGGCATAGATACCACACGAACGCCTTCAAGCTGTGCGTAGGCATCCATCGCGATAGATACTTCAGAACCTGTAGCAATAATAATCGCTTTCAATTCGCCTTTTTCTTGTGCCAATACATAACCGCCTTTCGCAGCATCTTGAATTTGTGCTTCAGTACGTGACTGGAATGGCAAGTTTTGACGAGACAAGATCAATGCGGTTGGACCATCTTTACGCTCAAGCGCAGATTTCCATGCAATTGCTGTTTCAACTGTATCAGCAGGACGCCATGTATTGAGGTTTGGCGTACCACGAAGAGACGCGATTTGCTCGATTGGCTGATGTGTTGGACCATCTTCACCCAAACCAATTGAATCGTGGGTATATACATGAATCACACGTTGCTTCATTAATGCAGACATACGTACAGCATTACGCGCGTATTCCATAAACATCAGGAACGTTGCAACATAAGGAACAAAACCACCGTGCAGCGCAACACCGTTAGCAATGGCTGTCATACCGAATTCACGTACGCCATAGTAAACGTAGTTTCCTGCCGGGTTGTCCTGCACACCTTCACACCCTTTCCAAAGTGTCAGGTTAGAACCTGCCAAATCTGCTGAACCGCCTAGCATTTCTGGCAATAACGGACCAAACGCTTGTAAGGTGTTCTGGCTCGCTTTACGGGTTGCAATTGTTTCTGCTTTCTCATTCACCTGCGCAATAAATGCATCGGCTTGTGCAGTAAAGTCTGCTGGCAAGTCACCATTTACACGGCGCAATAATTCTGCTGCTTCAGTTGGATATTTTGCTTGATACGCGGCAAATACATCATTCCATGCAGCTTCAGAAGTTTGACCTTTTTCATTGGCATTCCAAGCGGCATAAATATCTTGCGGAATAACAAATGCTTCATCGCTCCAACCCAGTGCTTCACGGGTAAGTTTGATTTCTTCTGCACCCAATGGCGCACCGTGACAGTCTTCTTTACCTTGCTTGTTTGGAGAACCTAAACCAATAATTGTCTTACAGATAATTAAAGTTGGTTTAGTAGTTTCTGCTTTTGCTTCAATCGTTGCCTGACGAATTGCAGCGGCATCATGACCATCTACACGAAGAACTTGCCAACCGTAAGCCTTAAAACGTTGCTCAGTATCATCACTGAACCAACCTTCAACCTCACCATCAATCGAGATGCCATTATCATCATAGTAAGCAATGAGTTTGCCTAGACCTAATGTACCCGCCAATGAACACACTTCATGTGAAATGCCTTCCATCAAACAGCCATCGCCCAAGAAGCAATAAGTGAAATGATCAACGACTGTTAAGTCGTCTTTATTGAACTGAGCGGCTAGTGTTTTTTCAGCCAGTGCGAAACCAACAGCATTTGCAATGCCCTGACCTAAAGGACCTGTTGTTGTTTCGATACCTGGTGCATAACCATATTCTGGGTGACCCGGTGTTTTTGAATGAAGCTGACGGAACTGTTTTAGATCGTCAATTGAAAGATCATAACCAGTTAAATGCAACAAAGCATAATGCAGCATTGATCCATGACCGTTAGAAAGTACAAAACGGTCACGGTTGGCCCATTGCGGGTTTGCTGGATTATGGTTTAAAAATTCACGCCACACCACATCAGCAATATCTGCCATCCCCATTGGTGCACCAGGATGCCCTGAGTTTGCTTGTTGCACAGCATCCATAGCCAATACACGAATTGCGTTTGCAATACGACGTTCGTTTAAAGGGGTCGTCATAGGTCAGTATCCAAATTAAAGCTGATAAGGAAGAAGAAATGAATCAGAATTCAAACTGTGAGTATTGTCTTAAAAAAAACTGAATGGGTAAAGCCTAGAGTGACGTTTCATGTTTGTTTTTTTGAATTCAGGCACAAAATGTTTAAAAATTAACTGATTCTCGATGATTTTTAAATTGCTCAAATCTGATGAACAAATCTAAAGGCAATAAATTTAAACACTCAATCTTGTTGAAAGTGAATTTGATTCATCTTTATATACGTCTTTGTTAGCTTCAATCAGTTATAGAGTTTTCGATTTAATACACTTCGGTGAAAAGAATCGGATGATTTCACATAAATTTCATCTGAGATTGATTATTGTATAACTGAAACTTAGACAAAACACTATGCTTTATAAGTTCTATTGATATAAATTAAAATTTATATGAATTGAAATAAATTCATTGATTTTAGTCAGCTTAAGCTAGTCCTGAAGTCTAAGTCGATGTAACATATCCCGTCTTTTGAATTAACTGTGATAGGACTTTCATGCGCGAGTACGCTGTTTTTACTTCGGAATCTGTAAGCGAAGGTCATCCCGATAAAATGGCAGATCAGATCAGTGATGCTATTTTGGATGCGATCTTAAAAGAAGACCCATACGCACGGGTTGCTTGTGAAACACTCGTAAAAACAGGTGCTGTGGTTCTGGCTGGTGAAATTACCACAACAGCGAATGTTGATTTTGAAGCGATCGTTCGTCAAACCGTAAACGGTATTGGCTACCATCACTCTGATCTCGGATTTGATGGTTCAACCTGTGCGGTCATTAACATGATCGGCAAGCAATCACCTGAAATTGCACAAGGTGTAGATCGTCAGAAACCTGAAGATCAAGGCGCTGGCGACCAAGGTTTGATGTTTGGTTATGCAAGCCGTGAAACTGACGTGCTTATGCCTGCACCAATCTCTTATGCGCACCGCTTAATGGAACGTCAAGCCGAGCTTCGTCGCTCTGGTGTTTTGCCATGGTTACGACCAGATGCAAAAAGCCAAGTCACATTCGCTTATGAAAATGGCAAACCTGTTCGCTTGGATGCGGTCGTTTTATCGACTCAACACGATCCTGAAATTTCTCAAGCACAGCTAAAAGAAGCCATTATTGAAGAAATTATCAAGCCAGTTATTCCAGCAGACATGTTCCATGCCGCAACTAAATTCCACATTAATCCAACGGGATTGTTTGTGATTGGTGGCCCAGTGGGTGACTGTGGCTTAACAGGTCGTAAAATCATTGTAGATACTTACGGCGGTATGGCACGTCACGGTGGTGGTGCATTCTCTGGTAAAGATCCATCGAAAGTTGACCGTTCTGCTGCTTATGCAGGGCGCTATGTGGCAAAAAATATTGTTGCAGCTGGCTTGGCAGACAAATGTGAAATTCAGGTGAGCTACGCGATTGGTGTGGCTGAGCCAACTTCGATTTCAATCAATACGTTTAATACTGGAAAAGTAGATGACGAATTGATCGTGGCCTTGGTGCGCGAACACTTCGACCTTCGTCCATTTGGTATTACCCGTATGCTTAACCTGCTTCAACCGATGTATAAGCAAACTGCTGCTTACGGCCATTTTGGTCGCGAAGGATCAGATACTGCCTTTACTTGGGAAAAAACAGATAAAGTACAAGTGCTCAAAGATGCATCTGGCCTTTAATTGCTAAGCAATTGATTAAAAAAATGTCCGACACAAGTCGGACATTTTTTTGGTTTTAATTACGCGTTATTGATTCGATTTAGTCGGTTTATCATGATTAAAAATATCCAGCAAAGTATGCTGATTGGGTGTGTCATCTTGCGCCTCAACATAGAAATGAAAGGTTTTAACCACCATCACTACGGCTAGACAACCCACTAAGCAAAATACCCACCACCCGTAAGGACTACGGATATGATGCGAACCACAGTGAGGACATTCTTTGTCTGTTGATGCAACGACCTTGTCACAACACGCACAACGATATTGATACAGCATGGGCTTCCCCCTGTCTTAGTGCTGATTTATTTTTCTAGTTTCGTTTGCATAATTAAGAACCAAATATGGATCTTTAATTGCATACTATGACAATGTGTACGATATTTCAACAGCAAACCATTTCAATCAAATGACTTAATAGTGCCAAAATTGTTACATTTTTGGCACGGCTAGTGAAAAAAAGTTTCAACTGTTAAAATGTGAAATGTCATGCAGCAATTAACCTCATCATATGGCTCAACTTATTAACAAAGGTGGTTTCCGTGAGCGCGCGAACCGCAGCCGTGGATATCAGCAGTCTGAAAATCGCCAAACTGCGCTCCTTCCCAACAAATATCAACCCAATCACGGTACTGAAGCTTCTGGTCTCACATTAGATCAAGAGACTTCTGATAAAACTGATGACAATAAAAAAGCTGAATGAAAATATCATTCAGCTTTTTTTCAACTCAGAAAATCGTTTATTTCTGATCTTTGTGCTCGATTTGTTTCTGATCTGGCTTCACTTCGCGCGCTTCACCATCAATTACATTTGAATCTTGAAATGGAGATCCACCACCCTGCTGATTCTGCATATTTTGCATTTGACGCATGAGATCTTCAAATGGGTTTTGGCCATTTGCTCCGCCAGCACCTCCCATCATGCCACCCATCATTTTGTTCATCATGGCTTCTTGACGCTTAGCGAGCGTTTTCATTAAGGCATTACGGAAGAATGTTTGTACCCCTGGAATTAAAATCAATAATGCTAAAATATCGGAAATCACACCTGGTATCATTAGTAAAAAGCCAGCCATCGCCGTTGCAAGTTTCTTGCTGACCGCTGGATCGTTACCAAGCTGACCTGACATCTGCATTTGTTGTAGTTGTGGCATGATGGTGGATGCACTTGAACGTAACATGTTCAAACCAATGAAAAAAGCGATAATAAACCAGAAAAACACGTACCAGCCGCTTATGAATTGAGCAATGCCAATCCATACAGCAATTTCCAGAATCGCGCCAAGAACAACAATAAGAAGTAAATTCATTTAAAACTATGTCTATCTCAAAAAATTAAAGGTTTTATGCAGTATCAAGACCGACTCAAAGAGAATCAAGCTTTTTTCATGCGCTTATGTAAAAATATGGGCATTATTTTATTTTTAAAGTCTTTTATGCCATTAATCATCGGAATTGATCCAGGTTCGCGTTTAACCGGTTATGGAATCATTGAAAAAAATGGAAATGACCTACGTTTTATCGATGCCGGTACGATTCGCACCGAAACCCAAGGAATGCCAGAGCGATTAAAACGAATTTTTGCTGGCGTTGAACGCATTGTAAAGTTTCATGGCCCAACCGAAGCTGCGGTTGAGCAAGTATTTATGGCACAAAACCCTGATTCTGCTTTAAAACTCGGTCAAGCACGCGGCGCTGCGATTGCTGCATTGGTCAATTTAGATTTAGACGTGGCTGAATATACCGCACGTCAGATCAAACAATCGGTGGTTGGATATGGCGCAGCCGACAAAGAGCAAGTGCAAATGATGGTCATGCGTATTTTGAGCTTAACCATCAAACCACAGGCAGATGCTGCGGATGCCTTGGCTGCTGCAATTTGCCATGCCCATGCATCGGGCAATATGAGTAAATTTGCAGTGCTCAATGCACTTGGCGGTATGGCCAGAGGCCGCAGCAGATACAGTAGCCGGCGTCGTTAAAATGAAATCTAAGGATTAACGACCTGATAGATCGCATCAAGCATTTGGTGCGCCTGAATCCCTCGTTGGCCCGATTGCGCCAGTCGATCACCTGCCTGTCCGTGTAAAGTCACAATATCCGATAACGAAATATGCGTATCGAGTTGTGCTTTCAGGCTGGCAATCATACCTGCCAGTACATCCCCCATACCCGCCGTGCCCATGCCGGCATTGCCAGTTGTACAGATCCAGAGCTGATCTGGCTCCAAAATAAGACTACCAGCACCTTTGAGTACCCATTGTCCTGAAAATCGCTGATAAAGCTGCTCAATGGCAGTTACTCGATCTTGTTCGATCTCTTTAGCAGAAGTATTTAGTAATCTCGCCGCCTCGCCAGCATGAGGGGTGAGATATACGTTTTGTGAAAATGTGAAACTGTGTTCGGCTAAAAACCAGAGTGCGTCGGCATCGATGACTAGATGTAATTCAGCGCGTTTCAGTAATACAGGACACCATTTCATAAACTGTTTTTCTGACCATTCATCACGGCCAAGCCCCATACCAAAACAAACCGAATCGATTTGCTGAAGTAAAGTCAGAATTTCATCTGAAGTTAAAGCTTGAATGTCTTTAATCATGATGTTGGGCGCTCGTGCCAAAATAGCAGCATGATGAGTCGCATCACAAGCCACAGTCACTTTTCCTGCGCCAGCATGAAAGGCTGCTTCTGCTGCCATAATCACCGCGCCGCCCATATCACGATGGCCACCAACAACCAGTACATGGCCATATGTTCCTTTATGTCCAAAGGCTTGACGTTTAGGCAATATAATCTTGGCAGGCTTTAAAAGTGCGGTCGCTTGCAACGAAACGTCAGGTGGAAGCAAGTCAATCAGTTCAACTTGTCCAGAGAACTCAGAACCTTGCCCTGTATGCAGTCCTATTTTTTGGGCAAGCACGGTATAGGTGATATCGGCTTTAATTGCTATAGGTAGGCACTGCCCCGTATTTGCATTTAAGCCACTAGGTAAATCAATCGCCACTTTAAACCCCGAAAGCTGATTAAAGTGCTTAATCACCGTCTGCCAGTCTGAGTCGAGGTTACGATTTAAACCATGACCAAATAGCGCATCGATATGACAATCATATACATCGGGTACATCGAAAGATGAATGAATATTAAGCTGATACCTACGCGCAGTTTGTACGGCCTGCGCAAGATCTGGAGATTCACCTGCCGGGGCAGCAAAAATAGTAACCTGATAACCCGCTTGCTGAAGATAATCCGCCAGAAAATAACCATCACCTGCGTTATTCCCCATTCCACACCAAACCGCGATTTTACGAACACTTAGGCTATTTTTTTGAATAAAATGATCTAATTTATTGCAAATCGACCATGCAACCTGTTGCATAAGCCCGAGCGATGAATTTTGCTTTTGGAACCATCGTTGTTCCCATGCTCGGATCTCTTGGCTGTGATAAACTGCTGCATGCATTTTGAATTCTCCGTTATTTTTTAATTTATGCCACTTGATCAGCCGCATGGCAGCATTCCCCTTACCCAAGATGATCCAGAAGAACTCAAAAGCTGGATTAAATCGCAGGCCTTAGCGCTGGGTTTTTCTGATTGTGTCATCGCTAAACCAGATGCTCAAGACCAAATGCCACGTTTTAAAGAGTATTTAAAACGTGGTTATCATGCCGATATGCATTATCTGGCAGAAAATCTCGATAAGCGTGCCGACCCAACCCTACTGGTGCCGGGCACCAAAAGCATTATTTGTGTGCGCATGAATTATCTGGTAGAAAGCCCTAAGCCTCGATATGTACCAGATCAACCCAATTCGGCCATTATTGCGCGTTATGCACGCGGGCGCGATTATCATAAGGTCATGCGTGGGCGCCTCAAAACATTGGCTGGAATCATTAAAGCGCGCGTTGGTGAGTTTGAATCACGTCCATTTGCCGATTCTGCGCCAATTTTTGAAAAATCACTGGCGGAGAGTGCCGGAATGGGCTGGACGGGCAAGCACACCCTACTCATTCATAAAAAATCTGGCTCTTTTTTTGTGCTAGGTGAACTATTTACCTCTTTGGAATTACCCTTTGATCAGCCTGCCACAGCACATTGTGGCTCATGTACCGCCTGTATCGATATTTGTCCAACCCAAGCGATTGTCGAACCTTATATGCTGGATGCACGCAAATGTATTGCCTATTTAACCATTGAATATAAAGGCATCATTGCTGAAGAATTAAGAGCTGGTATTGGTAATCGTATTTTTGGATGTGACGATTGCCAGCTCATTTGCCCGTGGAACAGTTTTGCAAAAATAGCTTCAATTCCGGACTTCAACCCGCGACATGGATTAGATAATATTTCACTACTTGAAATATGGACATGGGATGAGGCCACATTTTTGGCAAATACTGAAGGTAGCCCAATTCGGCGAACTGGCTTTCAATCATTTAAACGCAATATTGCGATTGGGTTGGGAAATGCATCCTACTCAGATGAAGTCATCGAGGCATTAAAAATGGCGCGCGAGCAGCATGATGAAATTGTACAAATTCATATTGATTGGGCAATTGAACAACAATTGAAAAAACAATACCAGATCCATTAAAAAATGATGTTTTTTGCCCTTCGGCTTTGGCACGAATTCTGTATGATTAGGAACTAGTAAATGCAATCATCATGGACTATGACAATGACATTACGTAATGATTGGACTCGTGACGAAATCCAAGCACTCTACGATCAACCTTTTTTAGATTTGGTATTTCAGGCACAACAAGTGCATCGTGAGCATTTTTCTGCCAACACGATTCAAGTAAGTACGTTACTTTCAATCAAAACAGGTAAATGCCCGGAAGATTGTAAATATTGCTCTCAATCTGCACATTATGATTCTAAATTAGAAGCAGAAAAGCGTATTGCCGTCGATAAAGTTATTTTAGAAGCGAAAGCTGCTAAAGAATCTGGCTCTTCACGTTTTTGTATGGGTGCTGCATGGCGTAATCCGCATGAGCGCGATATGCCTTATGTGCTTGAAATGGTTCGCGAAGTAAAATCACTGGGCCTTGAAACATGTATGACACTCGGTATGCTGAATCAGTCGCAAGCTGAGCGTTTAAAAGATGCTGGATTAGATTATTACAACCACAACCTCGATACATCACGCGAGTACTATAATAATATTATCAGTACCCGTACCTTTGATGATCGTTTGAATACGCTTGATCACGTTCGTGGTGCAGGCATGAAAGTGTGTAGTGGTGGTATTGTGGGCTTGGGCGAACAGAAACAAGATCGAATCGGCTTGTTACATGAGCTTGCAACGCTTCCAATTCATCCTGAATCTGTGCCAATTAATATGCTGGTACCAATTGAAGGTACACCATTGGCAGAAGTTGAAAAATTAGATGTGACTGAATGGATTCGTACCATTGCTGTAGCACGTATTATCATGCCACAGAGTTATATTCGTCTCTCGGCAGGCCGTGAATCTTTGAGTGATTCAGATCAAGCATTGGCATTTATGGCAGGTGCAAACTCCCTATTTTCCGGTGACAAACTTCTCACTACACCAAACGCTGGTGAAGGTAAAGATCAGGTCTTGTTTGCAAAATTAGGCCTTGTTGCAGAAAAACCAAAAGTATCTGTACGTGCCATGGCTGTCGATGCAATGTCAGCTTAAGTTCAGTTGGTAAAGAAACCCTCAAGTCATTTGAGGGTTTTTTATATTGATGTCACTAAATTTCCATATTTTGCAGTTAAGTACATTCCTTCTCGAATCAGATCTTCACCTAGTGCGTGACATACCCGTAATTGGTTTGTTGCTGCATCATAATGTAGTGAATCAAAAATATCAGGATGATGAAATAACCAGATAATGGTTTCACTCAAATCTTGCGTTACTACATGGTCGAGTTTTGACATTTCGTTTCTTTAACAAATCCAAAAATATTCAAGAATAATCATAATTGTTAATCCACATAAAATAAAGTGTAGCATTTAATGCTAATTGGATAAGTACGTATTCTTTAATTTGTCTCTTATTAAAATTTATATGTAAAAATCAAAGATGGAAAACGAGTTTCCCACCTTTCAACTAAATATATTTCTATATCTAGTTTATCTTATAAAAATTAAAATCAAATACTGTTTGGTTTGAGTGTATAAAAGCTATCTTTCTGCTTAGAAAGTAAATTAATAAATTCAGGAATATTATCAATTGACAAAGTATATGGATTAAATTCATCAATATTATATTCAGAGAAAAAATTAACAATTTCCTTGTGAAAAATAGCATATTTCATATGCCATTTAGAAAATAATCTGTCTGTTACATCCTCACAATACATTAATTCACAATTTTCATGACGAGGATCGTTTATGATTTTGTTATGAAAAAGATCATTAATTTTGATTTTGTTACCTTCAAGACACTGAACGAAATAGCCATTTCCATAATAAAGTGCACCACAAATTGCATTTGGGGTATTAAAATTTAATGCTTCAGTTAAAATATTAAATAATTCATTCATTGGATTATCACATTCTTTTAACTTACTCACATACAGCATTCTTGCATCGCTCATACTTGTCTCGATATATAATAATTTAAAAAAATTAAAATAATACAAATACTTGCTGAAGGGATTTGTGCTTTTAATCACTTAAAGAATACTCTAAACTTCTTGTATAAGTAATGACTAAAATGAAAAATATTCTTTTTTGATCAACTTTTAACAAATATTGATAGAATCTGCCTTTATATTAAAAATATATTTAAAAACAAACACTTATTCTAATAATGTAAATTTATTGATAACTTGCATAGATTAATTAATATTATTCCACACCTTAAAAGTGTGACAAATTTAACAATTATATTGCAAATTGATACATATTTTTATTTTATCCTTAGCAGATCTGTTGAATTTATACCCACTATAAATGCTTGAATTTCATACAAAAAAAGTTTTTCATATCACTTTTCCTAAATTTCCATTTACGCATATCTCGATATCATTTAAGCAAATTTGATACCGTACCCACGCTTATTGCTAACTCATGCTTTGATGTTCTGATCTGGATGGATGTTCTTTATCTACTTCAAATCTCTTACATTCACCAATGGGCTTTATTAGAGTGATTGATGAATAAATAATCAAAGTATATGTGCCATACTGTGTATTATCTTTCCTTTACAACAAGCATCTTTCGGAGTCATTAAAGCTTAAAATAGAGCTTACCCGTTTAATTTATTAATAAATCGTCAAAAACAATTCGAGTTGGTCAATAATTGTCTTTGATTGCTTTACTCAACAAGATGACATGAGCTAGAATCCGAATGTTTTGCAATATAGCGTTTTTTTTGCAATTTTTTTGAGAGTTTACGCTGTATCTACTTAATAAAAAACTTGTAATATATTTTGAAATTCGCTAAGATTGCGCTCAACGCAAATTGTTTGAAATACAATAACTTGCGATATAGGGCCTATAGCTCAGTCGGTTAGAGCAGCGGACTCATAATCCGTTGGTCCCGTGTTCGAGTCACGGTGGGCCCACCATATAAAACAACCACTTAGGTGCATTAATCCTAAGTGGTTTTTTAATGCTTGAAATTCATGCAAGCACTATGTAACCAGTTCATCTTTTCTGGCTCATCAAAGATTATGATGCTCTCTTCTTTTACCTCGCTACAGAGCAATAGGCAATGAGCAATGTCTCCTACTAAAATTAATCATAGACGCTTATTTTCGTAGCCACTTATTTATTAATGAGTACTAATTTTTGAGTCAAGAATTAGTAGCTATTGAAGCTAGGTTCATGAAAGAAAACGTCGTACATGTAGTTGTATATTGATAGTATGACAAGTCAGCCAGATGACTAAAATATTATTTTTAGACTTTTGTTAAATCAAAATAAAATTAGCGAGATAGTTTTACTCAGTCATTGCATGAAATTTCTATACTCGCTAATTTTAAATTCTAATTAATTTAAATCCATTGGCTGGAAATAATATCAAATTTTATTAATAGAGTTGATTCACTGAGTCTTCTTGAACGCCGAATACACCATCTGTCTTTTCTATTTCATTAACAATTTCTTTTACCTTAGATTGAGGAACTGAGACTACAATGATACTTAAATTATCTAATACATATACTGTTTCTAATTTTTGATTCTGTATTTTACTCAAAACTTTTTGCTTCTTGGTAGCATCATAATGAACTATGAAGTTAGTATGATCTTGTTGATGAGCAGATCTAAATAACTCCCATGCATCTACTTCTGAACCATCTGAAAGCTTACAAAATGCAAACTCATCACCAGCTAAATTTTTTTTGGTGAAAGATTTTCCACCTATTTTTTCACAATGAACACTGGCAGGATTGGGCATACCAATTGATTTAATATTATTAGTATTACTAATACTACTAGATGTGCATGCAGTGAACAAAAGTGATGAGGCTAGTGTTCCAATTAGGGTTTTTTTCATAAGATCATAAACTAGCTGAGGAAAAAGGATATTATCAGACAAAATTATTCGATGAAGTATGATAAATGTATTTATTTCGATATAAAAATTTTTAGAAACCTTTATTAACCCATACTTTAGATAATAATTTACTTAAAAAATTAGCATGAGAAGATGAAAAAATGGGTATTTCGTTTTATGATTTCTCTAAGAGTCGAAATGACTACGCTGAGCTACTCATGGAAGTAGCTCAATGATGGATTCTCAAACACATGCTAGATCATTTTGAGTCAGCATAAAATTTTCGTAAGCTTTATATAAACAAGCCTCCAATCAAGGCTTTCAGCAGCATACTATAAAGATCAGATCTACGTATTGTTGAGCTTAAGCGTATAGTAGCTATCCTTCTGTTTAGAAAGTAAATTAATAAATTCAGGAATGGTATCGACCGATAGCGTATATGGATTAAACTGATCAACATTGCTTTGAGAGAAAAAATTCACAATATCTTTGTGGAAAATCGCATATTTCATATGCCATTGAGAAAATAGTCTTTCTTTAATGTCTTCGCAATACATCAATTCGCAATTTTCATGACGTCGATCATTTAAGATTTTGTTATGAAAAAGCTCATTAATTCTGGTTTTATCACCTTCAATACATTGAACGAAATAACCATTTCCGTAGTAAAGTGCACCACAAATTGCATTTGGGGCATTATAGTTCATTGATTCAGTCAAAATGTTGAATAATTCATTCATTGGATTATCACACTCTTTCAACTTACTTACATACAGCATTCTTGCATCATTCATACTTATCTCGATCTAACATAATTTTAAAGAAATTAAATAATACAAATGCTTGCTTGGGAGATTTGTGCTTTTAATTACGAAAAGATTACTCTAAGTAGATTTGACAAGTAATGACTTCTCGAAAAAAAAACGTATTTTTTAAGTAAATTTTAACAAATAAAAGATTCGTGATATTTTTCTAAAAAGTATTGCCATAAATTAAAAAAATTTATAAAAATCAATCTATTAATCAAAAAAATTAGTAGTGATAAATAATTTTAATTGCGAATTTTTACTAATCACAAAAAATTAACGAGACTCAATATACATTTCCATTGCAAAATACGACATGTTTTTACAATTTTATTGAGTACAGATCAGTTCATTTTTTCCAATTTCTTAGTAACTTAATTCAAGTTGTATAAATTTCAATCAATGGCTTTTATGAAATTTTTATGTATAACCTCGAATCGTGGATAAGAAATTGTCTTGCATAATAAGGGGAAATGAATAGAGCCATAAGCTTTTCTTATGCTTACAAGTTTTGGATAGGAGAAATATACGCGAATTCTGGTAATTACTTATGTCATGATGTATTTTGAAGTGAAATCATGTGATCATCGCACCATATTTTATTCTTTACGGTCTGACTTCATGCATGTTAAGAGTTTTGGCAATATCGCATAGGAAATTCGTACTATCCTTTTCTTGAATGAGTTAAAAATAAAAGAGTACTGGGAAGAAGAAGAAGTTGCTTATGCAATATCTGTATGAAAATAAGGTTGATCAGTTCTACATTTTTTAAAAATTACTTCTCGTATTAATTTTTATTTTAGATCAATTAGCATTCATAATAAGAATTAATTCTACTGTTAGTTCTCTTGGTTATTCCTGCTTCTAGCATTCATATTTTGATATTCACTGTTGATCTTATTTATATACCCTGCCTAAGCAGGGCGAATAATCAAAATCAATTTAGATCAATAAACTATATGAATTGATAAAATGTAGTAGCAAAAAAATAATTTTATTTCATATGCAATATTCATTTAAGGATGAACAATAATTTTTACAGCAGACTCATTATTATGAATCAATGTTTCAAAGCCTTTAGAAACAAGATCATCTAAAGCAATCCGTTGGGTAATAAAAGGTTCTAGATTAATCTTGCCTTGCTCAACTAAACGAATAGTTTCCTGATGGTCATTGACGTAAGCTATCGTGCCACGAATATCTAGTTCTTTCATTACTACGCTATGTACATTAATCGTGGCAGGATGGCTCCAAATAGAAACAATTACAACAACACCCGTTGGTTTCATCGCTGCGACGAGTGTATCCATAACTTTATTCACACTACTACACTCGAAAGCAATATCTACACCGCGGTCTTGGGTAATTTTCATTACTTCATTTACCACATCAACCTGAGATGGATCCAGTACATAATCGGCAACACCAGCCTCTATCGCTTTTTCTTTACGCTTTGCACTTAGCTCAGTGATGATAACCGTAAGACCTTTGGCCTTTAAAATTGCGGATAAAAGTAAGCCTATTGGGCCAGCTCCACCAACCAATGCTACATCACCTGCTTTTGCACCACTTCTGACATAGGCGTGATGACCAACAGATAAAGGTTCTATCAACGCTGCTTGGTCTAAAGGAATATCATTTGAAATAGGATGTACCCAACGGCGCTGAACTGCAATTTTTTCAGAAAGACCGCCACCACGCCCGCCTAAACCAATAAAATTCATATTTTTTGATAAATGATACTTATCATGTGGGCCAGTTGGTACATCGTCAGCAATAATATAGGGTTCAACTACGACATGTTGTCCAATTTCGATATCATTTACGCCTTCACCAACTGCATAAACCACACCTGAAAATTCATGTCCCATTGTTACAGGTGCCGACTCTCCTGAAATTGGATGTGGATGACCACATGGTGGAATAAAAATAGGGCCTTCCATGAATTCATGTAAATCTGTACCGCAAATACCACACCATGCAACCTGAATTCCAACGGTGCCTGGAAGTACTTTCGGCTCAGGGATATCTTCAATTCGAATATCCCCTCGGTCATAAAAACGAGCTGCTTTCATCATGTATTCCTTATGTTGATACTAACGCTAAACCATTCCGCCATTTGTCAAAATAAACTAACCTGTAACGTAATTAATGCAACTTTATTGTTTAAACCTTTAAGCACATTGCAGACCCCTTAAATATGAATTGCACGTTGCATTGCAGATAAAACCGACTCATGCATCGCTTCAGACAAAGTAGGATGAGGGAAAATGACCTGCGCTAAGCTTTCATCCGTCGCTTCTAGATATTTTGCGATGGCAAAACCCTGAATATGTTCGGTAACTTCATGCCCAACCATGTGAGCACCTAACAATTCACCTGTTTCCTGACTAAAAATAGTTTTAATGAATCCTGTGCTATCACCTAAAGCCAATGCCTTACCATTGGCTTGCAAAGGAAACTTACCCACATTGATATTCAAGCCCGCAGCTTTCGCTTTCTGTTCTGTCAGACCAATACTGGCCACTTGCGGATGGGTAAAAATACAGCCCGGAATTTGTGTACGATCTAAAGCATGTACATGATCTAAACCTGCAATCTTCTCTACACAAAGAATAGCCTCGTGACTGGCCTTGTGTGCCAAACACGGTGCGCCTGCAACATCACCAATTGCATATACGCCCACAATATTAGTTTTGCACCATGAGTCGACTTTAATAAAACCATTCTCTAATTCGACACCTAAAGCTTCTAGTCCCAGATTTTCAGTATTTGGTTTCACACCAATTGCTGAAAGTACCTTTTCAACGCTAATGACTTGCCCACCTGTGGCAGTTTGAATATGACAATGTACTTGAGCCTGATCAGTTTCTATTTTTTTTACAGTCGCTTCGGTTAAAACCTGCATACCCTGCTGTTCAAATTGCTTTTGTACATACTTCGCAACTTCAATGTCTTCGCTAGGGAGAATCTGCTTGGCAATATCAACCAAGGTGACTTGGCAGCCTAAGTCTTGGTATAGGCTTGCAAACTCACTGCCTATAGCACCCGAACCAATGACCAGTAAAGACTTTGGTAATTGTTCTGGAACCAAAGCCTCTTTATAACTCCAGACCTGATGGCCATCTACAGCAATATGAGGCAAATTGGCTACACGTGCACCTGTTGCGACAATAATATGCGGTGCAGAAATCTGCTGTTTTTGACCATTCGCATCTGTAAGCTCTAATCGTTCTTTGGCAACAAATTGAGCTGTTGCATTTAAAACAGTGATTTGATTTTTTTTCAATAATTGACCGATACCTTGCACCAGTTGCTCAGAAACCTGTCTGCTATGATGGACCAGTTTTTGAATGTCAAAATCAATCGCGTTAAGCGTAAAACCAAACTGTCCTGCATGTTTGAACTGCTGCGCAAGCGCAGCCCCGCTCAATAATGCCTTGGCTGGAATACATCCCCAATTCAGACAGACTCCGCCTAAGTGTTGTTTTTCAACGATTGCCGTTTTTAATCCCAGTTGCGCTGCGCGAATCGCAGCGACATAGCCTCCAGGACCAGCACCAATAACCACAAGATCAAATCGTGTATCTGACATGGCTATTCCTCCTACACCAAAATTAATGCAGGATTTTCGACAAACTGCTTCAATGCCGATAAGAATTGAGCACCCAACGCACCATCAATGACACGATGATCACAAGATAAAGTCGCTGTCACCATTTCACGAACAACAATCTCATCATTTTCGACGACAGCACGTTTTTCTGCTATACCTAAGGCCAGAATCGCACCTTGAGGTGGGTTAATAATGGCATCAAACTGTTGAATACCCAGCATCCCCAAATTGGAAATACTGAAACTACCGCCTTGAAACTCGTCAGGTGCTAGTTTTCCAGTTTTGGCACGTGTCGCCAGATCACGCATATCATTGGAAATTTGCGCCAAAGATTTACGGTTCGCTGCTTTAATAATTGGTGTGATCAGTCCGTTTTCGATGGCCACAGCAACCGAAATATCAGCTTGTTCAAACTGTAGAATTTGCTGATTTTCTTCATCAAACTGAACGTTAACCTGCGGAACTTTGATCAGTGCGGCAGCAGCAGCTTTAATCAGTATATCGTTGATAGACAGCTTAACTTGCGGCACCGTATTGTTAATTTGCTGGCGCAAAGCCTGAACCGATTCAACATTTAGGTCTATTGTTAAGCGAAAATGTGGTGCATTGCGTTTTGCCGCTTGTAACCTTGAAGCGATTGCTTTACGCATACCATTCATCGCTACAGTGGTAAATTGTGCGGACTCTGTCGGTTGCGCATGATCATGTTGAGCATTTATAGGGTTTTCACGTTGATAGACAGCTTCAACATCTTCCTTGCAGACTCGTCCACGTGAACCCGATGCACGGCAATCATGCAAATTGATGTCCCATTGTTTGGCCAAACGGCGGGCAACAGGTGTTGCCAAAACATGACTATCATCTGCTTTAGATTTAGCGGCCTTGGTACTGGCTTGATGTCGTACATCTGGCCATGAACCACCAGCAGCTTGAACTGCGGTCTGAATATCTTGAACACTAATACGACCTTCACGCCCAGAACCCGTAATCTGAGACAAGTCTACATTGTGCTTTTGAGCTAATTTCAAGGCATGCGGCGTTGCAAAAATATCATTGTTTTGCTGGTAGCCTTGTAACGCAGCAGGAATAGAATATCCGCCCTGAGTCACCACTTTTGATCCATTACCAACACTGTTCTGTTTAGGAGCAGCTTGTACTTCGGTTTCAACTTGCGCTACAGCTACTTTTTCAGGAACTGCTGTTACCGCTTTATTTTCAGTTACCGCAGGTGTGCCGCCTAACGACTGTGCAAATGCTTCAACTTCTGCGTCGGAAACTTGAGCGTCTGCACAAATTGCAATGACTCCACCTACAATTAGTGTGTCACCGTCTTTAGCAATGATTTTTCGTAGCAAGCCATCGAAAGGTGCTTCCAGAACATTGACGATTTTTGTGGTTTCAATTTCACAAATTTCCTGTCCTTTACTAAATTGCCTACCTTCCTGAATCAGCCATTGGGCAATTGTGCCCTCTTCCATGGACAAACCCCATTTTGGGATTTCTAAGGTTTTAATTTCGCTCATCCTAAGCCTCCAACGTCTTGCGTACAGCCTGTTCGATGCGTTCTACACTTGGTAGCCATTCTTTTTCTAATACAGGTGAAAATGGTACGGGTGAATGTGGTGGAGTGACTAACTCGATTGGTGCTTTAAGATAATGAAAGCCTTTCTGGGCAATAAGTGCAGCCACATCGTGTCCGAAACCGCAACGCGCGGCAGATTCATCAACAATCACCACCCGACCTGTTGAAGCTACGGACTCTAAAATGCCATCTTCGTCTAGTGGAGAAATGGTACGAGGATCAACCACTTCAACCGAAATGCCTTCTTTTGCAAGCTTGTCGGCAACGTCATTGGCACGATGTACCATCAGGCCTAAGGCAATAATTGTAATATCTGTGCCTTCACGGGTGTAATTTGCGACACCAAAAGGAATGGTGTAGGCTTCATCGGGTACCTCGCCTTTAATGTCGTATAACATTTTGTGTTCACAAAAGACCACTGGGTCATCATCTCGAATGGCTTGAATCAATAATCCTTTGACATCGTAAGCACTAGAAGGCACCACCACTTTTAAACCAGGTACCGACGCAAATACGTTATATGGTGATTGAGAATGCTGTGCTGCAGCGGAAAAACCCGCACCAATCATGCCGCGTACAACGAGTGGTGCTTTGGCTTTCCCTCCAAACATATAGCGGAATTTCGCCGCTTGGTTATAAAGCATGTCATAACACACGCCATAAAAATCCATAAACATTAAATCTGCTACCGGTCTTAAACCTGTAGCAGCAGCACCTGCCGCCATACCGATAATCGCAGATTCTGTAATTGGCGTATCAATGACTCGTTCAGAGCCAAATTCAGTCCATAGGCCTTTGGTTACGCCAAGTACTCCGCCAAAACCTTCCAGCTTATTGTCATCGGTATTTTTACCGCCATGTCCACCACGAACATCTTCACCAACCACAATAACACTTGGATCTCGGCGCATTTCTAATTCGATTGCTTCTTTAATTGCGTTTCGATAACTTTTATTTGGCATTTTTCTACTATTCCTTTAGTAAGAGACGTATACATCGGTAAGTAACTGAGAAACTTCTGGGTACTTAGCTGCACGTGCCTTTGCAACGGCATCGTCTACATTGGCTTTAGACTGAGCATCTATCGCATCGAGTTTGGCTTCGTCAATTTTGTCTTTGACTTTTTCACGGAATATTTTCAATGGATCTTTATGTTCTTTCACATAATCCAGCTCTTCTTTAGAACGGATAAGCCCCGGATCACCCTCAAAATGTCCATAAAACCGGTTGGTTACCGTTTCAATCACACTCGGGCCTTCACCACGGCGGGCACGTTCAATGGCTTTTTGTGCAACTTCATACACAGCAAAAAAGTCTGTTCCATCTACTTTTTCAGCAGGTAAGCCAAAGCCTCCTGCTCGGCCTGCGATATCTTTACTGCCTACAGCATAGTCATGTGCCGTGCCTTCACCAAACCCGTTATTTTCAAAAACAAAAATGACAGGAAGCTTTAACACCACCGCCATATTAATAGCTTCGAAAGTTAAACCCTGATTTGAACCACCATCGCCTGTAAACGACAAACCAATACCACCCGTTTTAAGTGTTTTGGCACTTAAAGCAGCCCCAATTGCTAAAGGTGGGCCGCCGCCCACAATACCATTTGCACCAAGCATACCTTTATCTAAGTCTGCAATATGCATTGAGCCGCCTTTACCACGGCACAGGCCTTCATCTTTGCCAAAGATCTCTAACATCATGGCGTGGATATCACACCCCTTCGCAATACAGTGTCCATGACCACGATGTGTTGATGTGATAAAGTCCTTGTCTGTTAGGTTTTCACAAATACCTACAGCAACTGCTTCCTCACCGCTATATAAATGAATGAATCCTGGGATATCACCTGTATTGTTTTCATCGTGAAGCCGATCCTCAAATTCACGAATGTCACGCATTCTTTTGTATGCTGCTAGCAATTGCTCTTCCGTTAACTGCATATATTTATTCCTTATTGATTACGCTAAAAAAGAAATCCAAAATTGAATAATCAGATTTTTAAACCGTATATTTATATAAGAATATTTTTCTCTAATTTTATATTAGACTAAAAAAAATTAATTTTTAAATCAGTAAGATCAACATAAAAAACAAAAGGTTAAACAATCAAAAAATTTGTAATTTTTTTATATTATTCATATACATGCTAAAACAAACCTTTAACCAACCTTTATTTTATATGATATGTTTTTTGCCCAGTTTTATATTATTGGTGCAATAAAAATAGCGAATGAAGATCGGGATTTATATTAATTATTTTTAAATAATGGAGCATTTAAAATGGATTTAAATAACACAATATTAACTGGAAATAAGTTAAGAGGCGCTGAAAAAATAGCACGTATTCCAATTAAAATTGTTGCAACAGAAATTACGCCAAAGAAACCTGAGTGGATTCGAACTAAAATGAGTCAGCCTGAAGAAGTTCGAATGATCAAGAATTTACTAAGACAACAAAAGCTTCACACGGTGTGTGAAGAAGCAGCTTGTCCTAATTTGCCGCAATGTTTTGGCAGTGGCACGGCAACATTTATGATTATGGGAGATATATGTACTCGACGTTGTCCATTTTGCGATGTGGCTCATGGTCGTCCTCAAGTTTTAGATATTCATGAGCCAAAGAATTTGGCTGAAACGGTTAAGAATTTAGGATTAAAGTATGTGGTGATCACCTCGGTTGATCGAGATGATTTAAAAGATGGCGGTGCACAACACTTCTCTGATTGCATTCGAGAAATTCGTGAAACCAGCCCAGATACTTTGATTGAAATTTTAGTTCCTGATTTTCGTGGCCGTGCTGATATTGCGCTTAAAATCTTGAGTCAAAATCCACCTGACGTTTTTAACCACAATATTGAAACCGTTCCGCGTCTGTATAAAGCCATGCGACCAGGCGCTGACTATCAGCATTCATTGGATCTACTCAATAAATTCAAACACTATTGTCCAGACATTCCCACCAAATGCGGATTGATGGTGGGTTTAGGAGAAGTGGAGGCAGAGGTAATTGTATTGTTAAATGACTTAAAAGATTACCAAGTAGACTATGTCACTATTGATCAATACTTACAGCCTTCGAAATCTCATGCGCCCATTCATCGCTTTGTTACCTTAGAAGAATTTAAACATTATCAGATCCATGGAGAGCGCCTAAAATTTAAAAATATTTGGAGCGGCCCATTGGTCAGATCGAGTTACTTTGCTGAAAAGCAGTACTACGGACAGCAACTATCTGACCAACTTAATCGAATTGACTGAAGAAATTGGATTCAACCTGAGTAAAAATCTATATGCTCAAAACTTACTAAAATTCGATAGAAAAAAGAATTCTTTCATATTACAGTTTTTCATATGGAATTAAATGTCTGCAAATCAATTAACCCAATAGAACGTTGATATAGGCGGTGTCGGAATAATAAATAGTTTTACTCAAGCGAATACGCTGCTCAACCATAAAGGAATATGGAATGAATCATTTGGAAAAAATAAATTCAGCTTTACAAACAACACATTTAGTTAATCAGATTGATGTAAAAGCAGCCCCGATTCTTCTTTTGCGTGATGAAGAACATAATTCTATATTTGATCGATCTATACACCAAACCTGTGATGAACTGTCAAAAATCGCCTATGACTCCGAAATGGCAATAGGCTTAACTGACCATCAAGGTACATTACTATGGACCTGGAGTAGTCGAACGATGTTATCGTCTGCAGAACAAGTCAATTTTATTGAAGGTGGTCACTGGTCTACTCAAGCTGTGGGTAAAAATGCCATCGGGATGGCGCTCAATAGTCATCGTTCGAGTTGTGTACATTCTCATGAAAATCAGATGAATAGTGTACGAGACTGGGTGTGCTATGCAGCCCCTATTATTGATCCAGTATCTAATCATTTTCATGGTGTTATTAATTTATCGACCAAGTATAAAAAACACACGCCTTTGGGAGTTTTAGCTGTTGAGCGTTGTGCCGACTTAGTACGTCAATCGCTGTTAACTCAACAAAAAAATATTTTATATATTCATGCATTAGGAACACCAAGAATTATATTTAATCAAACACCCCTAGTGTTAACTCATCGCCAAATTGAAATTTTATGCATTCTGGTTCTACGTCCAAAAGGTATCAGTTTGGATGAGCTACATTATGCTTTGTATGGCGATCGAGACGTTAGTGTCAAAACGCTTAAATCAGAATTGTCTCAATTACGTAATCTGTTGCCTAACTGCATTGATTCCCGAGTATATAAATTAACTTGTGAAGTTGAATGTGATTTTTTAAAAGCTGAACATTCTTTAAGTGCCGGATTTTTAGCGAGCACTTTTTCTTTATATAAAGGAAGTTTTTTGTCTAAAACTGAAAGTCCTTATCTTTGTGCATGGAGAGAAAGTTTTGATGCTCGTTTAAGCTATTTAATTTATCAACTACAGGATGTAGATCAACTACTAAAAATTATCGGTTATTTACCAGAGCGAGTCGATGCCGTGCAACGTTTGCTTGAACTGATCCCAAAAGATAGTATCTATCACGATCGTTTTTCAAAATTTGTTTAAGCAGATTGAGTTAATTGAGATCATTACGACCTACAATGTGCTGAGAACCAAAAAGTCTAGAACTCAATATTGATTCTAGACTTTTTCCTAAATTTATACTGGAACGCTTGCTATTACATCTTCTCGAGACCAAAGTCTGTGATTCTGTATGGCTAATTTAAATTTATCCTGTTGATCTTTAAAAGACTCGCTAGTGAAAATAGCATCATCTTGATGGATACCAAAATAATCGAGAAGTGACTTTTTATCGTCAAGCAAATAGATGGGTTTCAGATGCTTGTAAGTCTCTAAAACATAATATTTTGCTACGCCATCGGCTTTAAAAGTATCTAAATTATCTCCATCAATCACGACAATAGCATCATAAGTGACAGATGGTTCTCCATTTTGGCGACCATCAACTGCAATCTCTTTGCCATCTTTAGATCTAACGGGAGCTGCACTTGGAGCAAGAACTTCCGCAACAGCATTTTCACCTTCAGCCCATGCTTTGACTGCATCTACCGAACTAGCATTTGCGCCATTATGTACCAAGATTGCGATTTTTCGTTGTTTAATATCCGGTGCTTTAAAAGCATCGATACTCAGTTTTTCAGAAATTTTCACCTGACTTTGCTGATCTGTTTCAGGTTGCATTAATGGCTCTAAGCCGAGTTCATTTGCAACATATGTGGCAAGATCTTTATCAATATTGATTAGAACTCGATCGATAACTCGCTGACGAATCACTTCATCTTGTACTTTTGATAATTCAAATGCATAAGCATCTTTTATATGCTGTTGTTCATGTTTTTTTAAACTGCTGTAATGAAGCGTAGCTTGAGAGAAATGATCAGCAAAACTTTCAGGACGCACACGCAATTTACTTGCTTCTACAGGTTCTGGATAAGAGCTAAACGCACCTTTGTCTTGATCAGCCTCACGTGGCCAATTTTCATCTACTGAATTTGGCTCATAATTTGCCTTTCCTTTGTAAACTTCATGGTTGGCAAAACCTCCACGTCGGTTAGTATGAAATGGACATACAGGTTTATTGATTGGAATCTGATTAAAATTGGCTGTGCCTAATCGGTGGAGATGCGTGTCTGTATAACTAAATAAACGCCCTTGAAGTAAAGGATCATTACTGAAATCGATTCCTGAAACAATGTTTGCAGGACTAAATGCAACCTGCTCTGTTTCAGCAAAGAAATCATCTGTATTACGGTTAAGTACGAATTTACCTAATGGCGTTACCGGTACTAGCTCTTCAGGCACAAGTTTTGTCGGATCTAATACATCAAAATCCCACTGAGCAGCCTCTTCCTCAGTGAAAATTTGGGCTCCTAGTTCCCATTCTGGATAATTTCCATTTTCAATTGCATCCCACAAATCACGGCGATGAAAATCCGGATCTTTACCATTTAGCTTCAATGCTTCATCCCAAACAACCTGAGCGACGCCTTGATTTGGTGTCCAATGAAATTTAACCAAATGCGCTTTGCCTTGCGCATTAATCAATCTGAATGTATGTACACCAAAGCCTTGGATAGAACGTAAGTTACGAGGAATAGCTCGGTCAGACATGACCCAAGTCGTCATATGCGCAGTTTCAGTATTTAAAGAAACAAAATCCCAAAACGTATCGTGTGCAGATTGCCCTGTAGGAACTTCGTTTGGATCTTCAGGTTTAACAGCATGAACAAAATCAGGAAATTTAATCGCATCTTGAATGAAAAATACCGGAATATTATTCCCAACTAAATCATAGTTGCCTTCTTGCGTGTAAAATTTAATTGAGAATCCACGTACATCTCGGACGACATCTGCTGATCCACGCCCACCTTGTACCGTTGAAATACGGGTAAAAATTGGTGTCGGGTGAGTTGTATCTGTAAGAAATTGAGCCTTCGTCCATTTCTCATTTCCCTCATACGCTTCAAAATAACCATGTGCACCAAAGCCACGAGCATGAACAACTCGCTCTGGTATACGTTCACGATCAAAATGAATTAATTTATCTCGTAGTAGAAAATCTTCGAGTAACGTTGGTCCACGATCGCCAATTTTTAAACTATTTTGATTATCGGATACAGGAACACCCAGTGAACTCGTGAGTGTCTTCCCTTTAGGATCGACATAACTTTCATTTTCGAATTGTGTGATCTTGGCATTGTCCTTATTGGATTTTCTGCTCATTGTATTTTTCCTAGTTCGTATTTTTAAAAAATGCAAAAACTGTGAATGATATTTATAGACTTCAAGATAGTATCTGAGAATTAAGTAGTTTTTTTTATATGATACGGTTTGATAACGTTAAAGCAACAATCTAAATGCGATATGTACTCACCATCTTACTCATTGATTGCCGTATCAGTCTGCTCGGGAATAAATATGGAGCTTATAATTTTACTTGTTTAAACTATTAGCGGATCTTCCCTGAAATTGACGAAGTTTGAAGTCAAAATATATTTGCAATCAGTTTAGCCTTTTTAAATTAGCTTTATTTAAGTTTTATTAACATTAATTATTCAAATTTATTCAATTTTTACTCCATAGAATGCTAAAAAATATTGCATTCATATATGCATATGCGTATATTCGAAATATCAAATATATAAGCGACAACGTATGAATCAATCTGATTTCTTCAAGTGTCTTTCCGATCCGACTCGACTCGATATTCTTAAGTTGATTTTGGCTCGGCACAATGTCTGCGTGTGTGAACTGACAGAACATTTACAACTCAGTCAACCCAAAATTTCCAGACATTTAGCCCTGCTTCGCAACCTTTCCATTTTACTGGATCAAAGACAAGGACAATGGGTGTATTACCGCTTAAATCCGAACCTTCCAGAATGGGCCAAGGATATTCTGAATATCCTGTCAAATCTGTCTGATCACTCTATCAATCTAGTCAATGCACAATCATCCATCCCAACTCATTGCGAGTAAGCACGAATGAAATTCTTGTTTTTATGCACCGGAAACAGTTGCCGCAGTATCCTTTCTGAAGTGCTGTTCAATCATCGGGCTCCAGCAGGCTGGACAGCCTATAGTGCAGGCAGCCAACCATCAGGACAGGTTCACCCTCTCACTATCGAAACCCTAGAAAATATGGGTCTTTCAACTGATGGATTATGGAGTAAAACCATTGATGACTGCGAGCAATACCAGCCAGATGTTGTGATCACAGTCTGTGATTCAGCAGCGCAAGAACCTTGTCCACTGTATTTAGGTACAGCGATTAAAGCACATTGGGGCTTGGCTGATCCTTCACATTTAGATTTGCCAAAAGAAGAAAAACTACAAGCATTCCAAGTGACGGTTAAACATATTCATCGTCGTTTGGATGCTTTGTTTGCACTAGATAGCACAAATATGACGCGTACTGAATTGATCGCAGCGATTAATCAGATCTCAAATATTGAATGAGAACATCATGGCTCGACAAAGACTGTCTTTTCTAGATCGTAATCTTACGCTATGGATTTTTATTGCCATGGCATTAGGAATCGGTATTGGCGTTTTCTTTCCGCAGGTCTCTGTTTCTTTGAATAAAATGAGCATTGACTCAGTCAATATTCCAATTGCGTTGGGACTGATTTTGATGATGTATCCACCGCTTGCCAAAGTGGACTATGCTGCTTTACCGCAAGTATTTAAAGATAAAAAAACCTTAACTCTGTCGTTGGTGCAAAATTGGATTATTGCGCCTGTTTTGATGTTTGCTTTGGCGATTATCTTTTTGCAGAGCTACCCTGAATACATGACGGGTTTGATCCTGATTGGTTTAGCAAGATGTATTGCGATGGTTCTAGTTTGGAATGGTCTGGCCTGTGGCGATAATCAATATGTTGCCGCATTGGTGGCTTTCAACAGTATCTTTCAGATTCTATTTTTTAGTACGTATGCTTGGCTGTTTCTCACTTTTTTACCTCCGTATTTTGGTGTTGCAGGTCAAGTTATTGATGTTAATTTCTGGACGATTACTCATGCGGTATTGGTTTATTTAGGAATTCCGTTCTTACTCGGTTTTATCACCCGATTCTTATTGGTTCGAGCCAAAGGTTTAGTTTGGTATCAACAAGTCTTCTTGCCCAAGATCAGCCCGCTCAGTTTGCTTGCTTTATTGTTTACCATTGTGGCGATGTTTAGCCTCAAAGGAAACGATGTGGTGAGCTTACCTCTGGATGTATTACGCATCGCAATTCCATTGACAATTTATTTTATTGTGATGTTCTTCATTAGCTTCTTTATGAGTAAATGGATGGGAAATAACTATCCTAAAACTACTGCAATTTCATTTACCGCTGCGGGAAATAATTTTGAATTAGCGCTAGCTGTGGCAATCGCAACTTTTGGTTTAGCTTCTCCTGTGGCATTCACGACAGTGATCGGACCTTTGGTTGAGGTTCCCGTATTGATCGCATTGGTCAGCGTATCTTTATGGCTTAGAAAGAAGTTTTTCAAAACTGAGGTGTGATTTCGATGTCTCTCCCAAATATAGATATAAATCTTCTCGACCAACTAACTTTAGAAAAAGTACAAGCCAAAGCACTGGATCATCCACCACGTATACTTTTGCTTTATGGCTCAAATCGAGAACGTTCATATAGTCGATTGGCAGTAAAGGTTCTTGGTTTGAACTTCCTACATTTGTCTGGACATTGGCAGGTGGCGTGATTCTTAGAAATGTACTAGAAGGCGTTTTTAAGGTCAGAATTTGGGAAAAAATTACGATGCTGCGGTGCTGTCAGCAGGTCATTGTGGTTTTGCGATGGGTGCAACACCAACTGCCGTTGCTAATATGCAAGCAATTACCAATATGTATGGTCCGTCGCATAAAGCCTTTTTGATTGTTCCACTTTGCGGCGCATTTTTTGTGGATCTTATCAATGCAACAGTTATTCAGTTAATCTTGAAGTTTATTGGTTAAAGCGAGCTTGATCAGAGCATATCTGATCAAGTTTTTGATCTAAGTTATCTAATTCTATCTTATACATTAGACGTTTTTCATAGATCATTCTTTACTTATATCCAAGTTATAGGTCTTAGCGATTCAATTAAATCTCAAATTCAGTGCTTTTATTTCTATTTCATTAACGTTCATCAAGAACGCTTAAAAGTTATTAGATGGCCATTAAAACTAATAAAAATATCCGCTATCCGATTAGACATTTTTATAAAATCACTATACTTTAAAAAACATTCATGACCTTAATTTTAGTACGCTTCGGTATTCCCTTGAACACATCCTATCATTCCTGTGATTTATCCAATAAAACCATTCTTGTAGTCGAAGATGACTTTGACATTGGTGATATTCTTGAAAGATATTTAAAAAAAGAAAATATGCATGTAATCCGTGCTATACAAGGTCAACAGGCACTAGAATTATTAAAAGTCCATGCTATTGATCTCGTGATCTTAGATATTAAACTACCAAAAAAAAATGGTTGGGAAGTATTAACCGTTTTAAGACAGTACAGCAATATTCCTGTGATCATGCTCACCGCTATGGACGATTTCGACAATAAAATTATGGCATTAAAAATGGGTGCCGATGACTTTGTGGTGAAACCCTTTAATCCGAATGAAGTGATTGCTCGTGTAGAAGCCGTATTACGGCGCAGTACCTTACAGCAGCAACAAAAGAAATATCTGAACTATAAATCCATTGAAATTGATCTTGAACAACATTTGGCGTATGTCCTTCAACATGATCAAAAGCAGATGCTGAATCTCACGCTGACTGAATTTAATATTCTAAAGTTGATGCTGCAAAGTCCGAATAAGGTATTTACCCGGACTGAATTAATTGAGAAGTGCATGCCCGAAAAAACGACACTTGATCGTACCGTAGACAGCCATATCAGTAACTTACGGAAAAAGCTTGAACAAAAACGCGCTTTGGGATATTTCATCAATTTACGTGGTGTAGGCTACCGATTAGATCAAAATCATGAGAACTAAACTGAATAAAAATTCGATTGGTATTAGCGCTCAACTACTGATTATGATGAGCGTACTGAATCTGGGAATAACTATTTTCTCTTTTGGTTTAGGTTATTTGGTTTATGGCTGGGCAACAGAAAAAGGTTTACTCGATCTCAAGAACGCTTGCCCTGATAATTTTTCTTTTACTTCAGTAGACTATCTGTGGACTTTTTTGGTCGTGTTGACGGGCTTTTTGCTGTCCACTTTTTTAGCTTTCAGATACGCTAAACGTTACACTCAGCCCATCAATGCACTGGCCAATGTCGTAAAACAAATCCAGCAAGGAAATCTTTCATTAAGAATTGAACAGCAACAAGCACACATTCCACATGAACTTATGTCATTAATCCAGAATTTTAATGCCATGGCCAATCAGCTCGAGATCTCAGTCAAAAACTCTACTCTTTGGAATGCGGCAATTGCACATGAACTTCGCACCCCGATCACTATTTTACAGGGTCGATTACAAGGAATAGTCGATGGTGTTTTTGAAGCAGATCCGCAGTTACATCAAAGCTTGCTCAGTCAAGTAGAAGGATTATCCTACTTGGTTGAAGATTTACGTACGCTGACTTTGGTTGAAAACCAACAATTTCGTTTAGATATCCAAGAAACAAACCTTCAGAACAGTATTTTTAAGTGCTTTCAAATGTTTCAAGATCGCTTTGAACACAAAGGATTGCATGTAGTTTTTAATTTGACCCATGAAACAGCGCGATGTGATGTAACACGTATGGAACAGGTGTTGATTGCCTTATTTTCTAATGCTTCACGTTATGCGGACGCTGGCAAACTTTCCATTACAACCAAAACAACCCAAGACCATTGGATTTTAATGCTTGAAGATCAAGGCCCAGGTATCGATGAGCAGCACCTCGAACACTTATTCAAACCCTTCTATCGTTTAGAAGAATCTCGATCACGCTCGGAAGGTGGAACTGGTCTGGGGCTTGCAGTGATTTACGCCATTATTGAGGCACATCAAGGACAAATCACCTATACGACATCAACAGATTTTGGTGGTAGCTGTTTTACCATTCTCTTGAAAAAGTCATAGCGCCAAAAAAGTTCTCAAACCCTAGTTTTATCTAACCACTCTTTTTTCAATATGGCGTATTGGAGAGTATTTTCGTATTTTGGCGTTCCATCTTCATGCTGAACAAAAGAAATATATTCGACAAAACATCCTTCTTTACGCATACCTAACCGTTCACACAGTTTTTGTGAAGCATGATTATCTTCCTCGACATAAGCGTAGATTCTTCGTGCATTGAGCTGCTTGAAAAGATGATCTAAGAATGCATCAGCACTCTCATAGGCAAAGCCTTGGCCATGAAAAGTTGCATTGAAGTTCCATCCTACAGAGTAGGTATCTGGTTCTTCATGAATAAAAAATAGCTCCCCAATGACCTGATTGGTTTGTTTTAACTGAACTGCAAGATAATCTTTACTCTGCTGTCTTGTTTTTATTTTTTCAATCGCTTGTTCAATCTTTAAAATTTGTTCGTCAATAAAACAATTGACTTTCGGCTGAGAAAGATAAGCCAGCAAATCACTTGCGTCTTCAATTTCAAATGCTCGCAAAATCAATCGTGATGTTTCAATTCTTACTTGCATTACATCAACCTCGTTTGAATACTCAACAACATTATCCAATGAGATAAAGCGGACACGCCTTATCTCATGACTATATTGGACATGAACTACTTGTGAGAATGTTTTCGTTGAGAGAATTTTTCTACAATGTTCATCACGAAAATAAAGAACACAGGAACAAAAAAGACTGCCAGAATGGTGGCGCTGATCATACCGCCAAACACGCCTGTACCAATGGCTTTTTGCGTTTCCGAACTAGCACCTGTTGCGATTACCAAGGGAATTACACCACAGGTAAATGCAAGAGATGTCATTAAAATAGGACGTAATCTTAGTTTTGCTGCGGCGACGGTTGCCTCAACCAAGCCCATACCCTCTTGTCTTAATGTTTTGGCAAACTCAACAATCAAAATCGCATTTTTTGCAGATAGACCAATAATGGTTATCAAACCCACTTTGAAGAAAATGTCATTGGGCATGCCTCTTACCATCACCGCGATAAACGCCCCGACCATGCCAAGAGGAACCACCAACATCACAGATAAAGGAATTGACCAGCTTTCGTACAGTGCAGCCAAGACCAAAAACACCACCAGCATCGATAAGATCAGTAAGAATGTGGTCTGTGCTTCAGACTGTCTTTCTTCGAGAGAAATTCCCGTCCACTCATAACCGACACCTTGAGGCAGTTGCGTAATGAGACGTTCCATTTCAAGCATCGCTTGCCCAGAAGAAAATCCTGCTGCGGGACTCCCCGTAATACTTAAAGACGGTCGACCATTGTAACGGTTGAACTGCTGAGGGGCATGCTGCCAAACAGGTGTGATCACTTCAGCCATCGATACCAGTTTACCACTCTGGCTATTCACTTTAATTTTACCAATATCTTCAATACTCATTCTAGATTTGGCACCTAGCTGTACAATCACTTGCTGCATACGCTCCTGATTGGGGAAGTCATTGATATACATAGATCCCATAGAAGTCGAAATAATATCCGTGACATCGCTAAAGTTGACACCTAATGCCTGTAATTTTTCACGATCAATTTTTAGCTGTACCGTACTCCCCTCCGGTAAACCTTCAGCATATACGCCAGTAAGTTTTTTATTTTGCGTAGCAAGTGTAATGAGCTGATTTTGTGCTTTGATCAAAGCATCCATACCAATATTGCCTTTATCTAGTAAACGCAAAGTAAAACCAGACGATGTTCCTAACTCATCGATCGCAGGGGGTAAAACAGACATTGTTTGCCCTTCTGAGCTATCGGTCATGGCCATATTGGCATTATTCACAACTTTGTGTGCAGTGATCGTTCGCTCTTTAAAATCGGTCAGATTGGTAAAAAACATAGCAGTATTCTGACCTGAACCGCTAAATCCAAATCCTAAAATCGCCATATTATCTTTAATGCCTTTTTCATGATTAAGAAATTGCTGAAATTCATTAACCACTTTAAGAGTGCGCTGCTGAGTGGCATCTGCCGGCAACTGAATGGAAGTCATAAACCAGCCTTGATCTTCCTCTGGCATAAATGCCGTTGGCACCATTTTAAAACTGAAGATCAGTACAGCCACAATGCCAACAAAAATGAACATCGCAGGCAAAACATGCCGGGTGACTCGAAACAGTACTTTTTCGTATTGATTATTCAGTTTTTCGAAATTTCGATCAAACCAGCCAAAAAATCCTTTTTTCTCTTGATGTGCATGAATAGGTTTTAATAGCGCTGCACATAAGGCAGGCGTTAATGTCAGCGCCAAGAATGCTGAAAACAGAATAGAAACCGACATAGTCATGGTAAATTGACGATAAATAATTCCCACAGAGCCTGCAGCAAATGCCATCGGTAAAAATACCGCAGCCAAGACTAAGGTAATCCCGATTATGGGATTGGTAATTTCGGTCATGGCTTTTGAGGTCGCTTCTACAGGAGACAAGTGTTCTGTTGCCATAATCCGTTCAACATTCTCGATCACCACAATCGCGTCATCCACAATAATTCCGATGGCGAGCACCATGCCAAACATAGTCAGCACATTAATTGAAAACCCTGCGATCAGCATGACTGAAAAGGTTCCCAGTAAGGCAATTGGTGCAACAATCGCAGGAATGAGGGTATAGCGAATATTGTGAAGGAATAAAAACATCACGATAAAGACAAGAACCATTGCTTCTAGCAAAGTGGTAATTACTTTTTCAATCGATACTTTTACAAACGGAGCTGTATCGTATGGAATAGAAAATTTCATACCTTGTGGCAAAGAAGCACTGAGCTGATCGAGTTTTTCTTGAACCCCTTGAGCGGTTTTCACTGCATTGGCACCAGGGCTCATTTGAATAGCAATAGCTGTAGAAGGTTTACCATTTTCCAGAATGGCAAAATTATAAGACTGCGCACCAATTTCAATTCGAGCAACATCCGATAATTTTACATTCGCCCCATTTTTATTTGATTTAAGGCTAATATTTTCGAATTGTTCGATATTTTCCAGCTGACCTAAAGCGGTTAATGGAATGGTAATTTGCTGATCTTTTGATGCAGGCAAATCTCCGATTCGACCGGGAGAAATCGGAATGTTCTGATTTTGAATGGCTGTATTGACATCTTTAATACTAAGTCCATATGCAACCAAGCGATCAGGGTCGACCCAGATACGCATCGCCTTTTCTGCACCAAAATTTTGAACCTTACCTACGCCATTGACCCGTTTAAGCTCCTCAATCACAAAGCGAGCCATGTAATCACTCAGATCAACTTCAGAGTAACGATTATCTGAAGAATTAAGTCCCACAATCATCAAAAAACCAGATGATGCAGCATCAACCATCAAACCTTGCTGCCTTACCGACTGTGGCAGCCTTGATTCAATTGCTTTGATTTTGTTTTGTACATCGACTTGAGCAAGTTCAACATCTGTACCAGGCTTAAAGGTGGCCGTGATGGTTGCACTTCCTGAATTATCCGATGTTGAACTGTAATATAGTAAGTTTTTAACCCCTGACATCTCGCGCTCAATCAATGTGACTACACTGTCATTGAGTGTTTTAGGCGTCGCCCCAGGATAGGTTGCGGTAATACTGATTTGCGGCGGTGCTACACTTGGAAAACGGGCAATGGGTAATTTAGGAATACTCAATACCCCAAATAAAATAATAAATAGTGCAATCACCCAAGCAAAAATTGGTCTACGAATGAAAAATTGAGACATCTTAGTGTGCTCCTTTTTCAGAGGTAGCTACAGATGGTTTCCAGATTTTAATTTTTAATTTCTGATCTGGCTGTATACGTTCCGCACCTTCAACCACGACCTTTTCACCAGCACTCAAGCCACTGGTTACTACATAATTACTTTGATAACGCTGCCCTAACTGAACAGGTTTAACAATAGCCTGTCCCTGTGAATTGATAACCGTAACATTGGTCTTTCCACTGATATCATGTTGAATTGCTCGTTCTGGTATCAAAATCGCGTTGTCAATTACAGCACGATTGATATTGACCCGCACATACATACCCGGTAGAAGTTCTTGCTGGCTGTTATTGACGAGAATACGGATTGTGACATCACCGGTATCAGGATCAACATTAGTATCTGAAAACAGTAATTTTCCCTTTGCCTGATAAGGCTTGCCCTGACTGTTTAAAATAACGACTTGAGGTTGCACATCGGATACTGTTCCTTGCTGTAACGCTTCTTGTAATTTCTCATATTCACTAATAGATTGTTTCACATCGACATAAACTTGACTGATCTGTTGAATGACAGCCATCGCTTTAGTATCTGCTTGACCAACCAATGCACCTTCCGTCACTAAAATCTGACCGATACGACCAGAAATAGGTGCTGTAACCGTAGAATATTTTAAGTTTAATTTCTGTCTGGTTAATGCTGCTTTTAGTTGAGCAACATCGGCTTTCGCTTGATCATAAGCTGTCTCAGTATTGTTATATTCTTGCTGACTAATGGCATGGCTTGACAATAATTGTTCATAACGGCCAAGAAGCGATTTTAAACGTATCACTTCAGCCTGAGCACGTTGTAATGTAGCTTGATTACTCTCTACATCTGCTTGCAAGATATCGGAATTAATTTTGAACAAAGACTGACCTATTTTGACATCAGAACCTTGTGTAAATAATACCTTTTCCACAATTCCTCCGACTTGTGGACGAATTTCGGCAGTCCGATACGCTGCTACGCGTGCAGGTAGATTTTCAATAAGGTGAATTGGTTGCTGCTGTGCAGTAAAAACGCTGACAACCGCTGGTGGCTGTTCAGTTTGAATTTCTTCAGCATTTTTTTTGCAACCCATAAGCATGGCTGCACTCATCCCCAACACACAAAGCTTAAGATGAAAGTGTTTGTTCATTTTAACTACAACAAAATTAGTGACAGTTGGTATTGTTAAAACTTAGTTTCAAATTTCTGCCAATATTGTGTTGAGATTGTGTGGAGAGATACGTAAAGTTACAACTCGGGTATCTGGTCTACTTAAGTCTGTAAATTTATTTAATACTGCTACTCGTGCATGAATCTCATTGACTTGGCTTTGAAAATTTCTCGCACTGAGTTTATCCCTTAGCAATTTCATGCAATATATGTTGGTTTCAACTAGACTCCACCAGTGATAGCCTGACCATTTCTTCCAAATAGTTCTTTCTAAACACTTAACTGGTTGAAGCAACTTATTGCGTTTTAGCGAGCCCGTCTTTTTATCTTTCGATAACTTCGCATTTTTTCTTGGTGGAATCACTGCTTGTGCTTGCCGGTCCACTATGTATCAAATAGATGCTGAGATACTCCTAAATTAAGCTCATCACTACAGGGTATTTTTAATTTTAGAAACTAAGCATTAAAAATTTAGACGCGATAACGCTATTTTTGATGCTGTCTAACGCTTCTCATTTAAGCATTTAAATAATTTTTTATAATCTCTATTTAATTTTGAATTTTCATATAATCTTGACTATTCTAGGCTCAAATGGCAGAGATATTTAAGATATAAACAATAAATGCATCAGCATTGTTGGTAAAAGCCAAACAAATACTGCCAGTCAAAAAAATTCACAAAATTAATGCGCTACATTCCTGATAAATTTAACCGTATTTAATCCTGAATTGATGTAGATGTAATGAGTAGAGCTTGGAAATACCAAACTTTCATTTGCTTTTAAAATATGCGCTGTATCGTTAATTTGAAGAGTAAGCTCGCCTTCCAACACCCATATCATTTCATGCCATCCATCGGCATCGGGTTCTGCTTCATACTTTTCCCCTGTACCCAAACACCATACCCACATTTCTGTCTGATGTTTTGATGGCATTGCACCCACTAAAGTTGCATAGCTCTCTGGTTGACTGCCTTTCCAAGCCAAGACATTCGTTAATTTTGGAAGATCATGAGCGTGATCACTTACAAGCGTTACAAAGTCTATTTTAAGAGCAGATGCAATTGCATCGAGTTTAGCCAAGCTAATATTCATCTGATTACTTTCCAGAGCTATCACTGTGCGCCTACTTAATCCGGCTAAATTTGCCAATTCAACCTGACTCAAGCTGGCTTTTTCTCTGAAATGCCTAATATTCTGCCCTACAAACTCTAATACCTTGTTGGTCATACGCTATCTATTGAATGTTTTGAGCAGTATATTGCACAAAAAATTAATTTAATGCAATAATGGGTAATATATTGCACATTCTGTTGGTCTTTCACTATGTCAATCACTTCGTCTTCAAAATTTCCTGAAATTGTATTGATCCTCATTACAATTCTCTGGGGTGGTACTTTTTTAGCCGTACATTATGCTCTGAACTTTACTTCACCAATTTTTTTTGTAGGTACACGCTTCGGTATCGCGGCAGCTGTTCTATTTCTGGTGTCTTATCAGCAGCTCAAAAATTTCAGCCGTCAAGAAGTGATTGCCGGTTTTTTCATTGGTATCGTTATCGCCTTTTCTTATGTATTTCAAACGGTAGGCCTGCAAACGATCACAAGTAGTGAGTCGGCATTCCTCACGGCGCTTTATGTCCCTTTTGTGCCGATATTGCTTTTTCTTTTTTTTAAAAAAGTACCTGCGTTTAATATCTGGATCGGAGTTGTACTGGCATTTTTTGGTCTGCTTTTGCTTACCGGGAATAGTATGTCTCAAATAGATTTAAGTTACGGACAGATCATGACCATATGCAGTGCGATCGGAATTGCCATGGAGATTATTTTAATTGGATTCTTTGCGGGTAAAGTGAATTTAGGCAAGGTAACGTTTATTCAGCTTGTTGTGGCCTCCATTGCCTGTTTCGTAGCAATTCCTTTTAGCCAGTCGGAATACATTCCTAATCTTTCGTGGCAGTTTATGCTGATTGTCGGTGCATTAGGATGTGCGAGCGCGTTAATTCAATTCGCAATGAATTGGGCACAACGTACGGTAGATCCATCAAAAGCTGCAATTATATATTCTGGAGAACCTGTATGGGCTGCAATTTTTGGCCGTTTGGCTGGGGAGCGACTATCAATATTATCGATTTTTGGAGGGATTTTAGTTTTATTGGGCGTGTTAGTCAGTGAGTTAAAGTTTAAAAAATTGTGGATTTATTTTTTTAAAAGATAGTGAAATGGCGATTTCTCTTTCAATAGGCATTTAAATGATTTGAGCTCGTCAAAACAAATCTGAATGCGCCACAAAAGACTTTTGAATTTCATATAAGTATTTTTGTGTAAAACTATAATGGAAGTGTTTCACTTCCATTTTTCAATTCTAATAAATCAACTACTGTGAGAAAAAACCAAATACGATAAATCACTTCGTCGTTAAAGAAGTTTTTTTGAAATGTCAGAGTCTGTCTCATACGTAATCAAAACTCACAGATTCATATCAATTATGTTCTCTATTGTTAAAAAATAGACCAGTCGTCTTGATTTTAATCACAACTTACCTACAATCGATTTTAAGGTCATCAATCAATATTTCTAATTTCTGTATAGAAGTGTTTCTTATACAGAATATGGAGTTAAATCAATGAACAATATTACCAATCAGCGTATTGTTTTAGCTGCAAGACCAGTCGGTGAACCAAAACATAGTGATTTCAAAATTGAGGAAGTTCAGGTTCCTGAGCTTAAACAAGGCGAAATCTTGTTAAAAACCGTTTATCTATCACTAGATCCGTATATGCGTGGTCGTATGAGTGATGCCCCCTCTTACGCAGCACCTGTCGAAATTGGTGGCGTAATGGTTGGTGGAACAGTGAGTCAAGTTGTTGCCACTAAAAACTCAAAGTTTAAAGAAGGTGAATGGATTCTTTCTGGAAATGGTTGGCAGGCTTACGCGATCTCAGATGGCACGGCGTGTCAAAGTTTGGGCATGCAGCCCGAACATCCTGCTTGGGCATTAGGTATTTTAGGAATGCCTGGCTTTACCGCTTATATGGGGCTTTTAGACATTGGTCAGCCTAAAGCAGGTGAAACCTTAGTGGTTGCCGCTGCAACTGGCCCCGTAGGTGCAACAGTCGGACAGATTGGTAAACTTAAAGGTTGTCGTGTGGTCGGTGTCGCTGGCGGAGCGGAAAAATGCCGTTATGCTGTCGAAGAACTCGGTTTTGATGCATGTATTGATCATCGTGATGAAAATTTCGCAGAGAAATTAAAACAGGCTGTTCCTGATGGCATTGATATCTATTACGAAAATGTAGGCGGAAAAGTCTTTGAGGCTGTATGGCCATTACTTAACTCGGCTGCACGTGTACCTTTGTGTGGCGTAGTTGCTCAATATAACGCGACCGAACAAGCACAGGGGCCAGATCGCCTGCCTGGTTTTATCTCTACCCTATTAAAAAAACGAATTCGCATGCAAGGTTTCATTATTTTTGATGATTATGGTAGCCAGTACCCTGAATTTAATCAGCAAATGTCTGAGTGGCTAAAAGAAGGTAAAATCAAATACAAAGAACATATGGTGCAAGGTTTAGATAACGTGATTGACGCTTTCAATGGCATGTTAAAGGGTGAAAACTTTGGCAAAGTCGTGGTCAAACTCTAATAAGGAAGCCTTATGATTACACTGCATCATTTAGATCAATCACGTTCTTTTCGTATTTTATGGTTACTTGAAGAGATTCAACAGCCGTATCAGTTACAACGCTACTATCGTGATCTGAATACGCATTTAGCTCCAGATTCGTTGAAATCAATCCATGCTTTAGGGAAATCGCCTGTCATAGAATGGGATGGTAAAGTGATTACAGAATCTGGTGCGATTGTTGAGCTTTTAATTGCCAAACTTGCACCACATTTAGCACCCGATTCAAGTGAAGATCTCTATGCAGATTACCTGCAATGGATTCATTTTTCTGAAAGCTCTGCCATGTTGCCATTTTTGTTAAAAACATTTAATGCAATGGAAACAAAGCAAGGTACAGAATTGGTATTTTTAGAACGCTATACGCAAGTTGAGTTTGAAAAAGTATTTGGTTTCTTAGATGACTATTTGGCAGATAAAAAGCACTTTGTTGATCAGCGTTTAACTGGTGCTGACTTTATGATGGGCTTTAGATTACATGCTTTAGTTCATCAAATGCAACAAGGTAAAAAGTATCCAAATATTCAACGCTATGTTGAGGGCTTGAGTTTACTGCCAAGCTGGCAAGCCGCGGTCAAAATCGAACAGGAAAAGTCATAATGAAAGAAAATCAGCGTGCTATTGTCGTGGGTGCTTCACGAGGAATTGGTTTAGGACTGGTTCGGGAATTACTTCTTCAGCAGTGGAGCGTTATTGCGACACTTCGAGATATAACTCGTGTACCCGATGACCTCAAACAATTACTTGCAGAATATCCAGACCAACTGGAATTGGCTGAGCTAGATCTGAGTCATTTAGATACTGCCAATATGATCACCAGCAAATATTCAGAAGGTTCAATAGATCTGCTTTTAGTGTCTGCTGGTATAGCGGGGCCAGAACATCAGCGCGTCGAACAATCACAGCCAAATGAAATTGTAGACCTGTTTTGGGTTAACAGCATTGCACCTGTGACCATTGCCAGAAAATTCCTTCCACTCATGAAAGCAAACAGCCTCATTGCATTTATGAGTTCAAGAATGGGCAGTGTTGCGCTCAATGACGATGGCAGTATGGAGTTGTATCGTGCCAGCAAGGCCGCTTTAAACAGTATCAGCCGTGGTTTTGCACAAAATGAGGCGATTCCGCTGAATATCGGTGTGTTGAATTTACATCCGGGCTGGGTTCAAACAGAGATGGGCGGAAGCCAAGCGCCTGTTACGGTCAAAGAAAGTACTGCAGGACTGGTAAAGGTAATACAGGCTTCTATCGGCAGCAACCAACACAAATTTATTGATTTTCAGGGTCATGAAATGGCATGGTGATTTGATCTTTTCAATCTGCTTGATTTGAATAGGCTTGGTTACCTATCATTCAAAAGAGTGGAAAATAGGTGCAGCCCTACTCTCGATAGGTCATGCAATAAACAAAAAAAGCTAAACACCGTTTTGTGTTGTGATGTTCATCAACTCGTTGATATTCACTTTCACCAGATAGGGTTTAGCTTTTTTATTCTGAATGAGTGGCTCAACATCGAGCGTTTTTAAAAATGATTGAATATCGTCGGAGGGAATTAAATCGGCAGTATATTGAACCAGTATAACGCGAGACTGTGAAGGTAAAATCAGGAAAACGAGTTCATCGATATGTTGAGCAAAGCTTTGAAGTATTTGTTTCTCTGTTTTACTCAAAATTTGCTGTTTCAACTGATTCTCTTGAAAAATCTGTTCTTGAGTATAGGGCTGATTCATTAATGCTTGAGTAAGTTGCTCAATTTCTATTTGATCGCTTATAAAGGGATATATTTCGATGATCTGGACAAGCTCACTATTTTGTGGCGCCTGAACATTCTTAACGTGTGATGTATCGGGATGCTTGGGCTCTAAATTTAATTGTGATAGCAAAGCGGGATCGATTTTTTCAGGATTCAACTGATATTGATCTGAAGTGACTTTAGCCCGACGAATGGCTTGTTTGGCTCTAAGCTGGGCCGCCAGTAAAGGATCAATTGCTTGATTTCCCTTTGTTGCCTCTTGGCTAAACTCCAGCACATTTAACTGGGCTGTTTGCCCCAAACTCTGCGTATCATACTGACCAAAAGGCGTTTCAATCAATGTTTCTGGCATGGGTGGCATTTTGACGGCGGGTTTAAAACTCAACGAATCATTTTGTTCAACAGCGCTTGTTGGCATGAAGATAACACTCATACCTTTTTTGATTTCTGGCGTTTGCTCAACTGGACGAGAAATAACAAACACGACCAATCCAATATGCAATATTGCAGTGAAAAATAAAGCAAAAGGTGAAATCTTGGATTGGTCATGAAGTCTCATAGCTGACTCCCCAGCGATTTAAAATAAATACCTTAAGGTGAATCTTAGGTTACGCCCTTCACTCGGATGGATATGTTTATCTGAAATTCCTTCTCTTTCAGCAGAACCAGGCGCACATGCCGCAGTATTGAAATCTTGTGCAGCACACGATGCATAGTAGTATTCGATATCATTCACCTTTTTATCCAATACATTGAGTAGTTCTATTTGTGTGAAGATATTTTTATTCAGTTGATAGCTGGCTAGTAAGTTAACGATTGTCGATGAGTCCGAGCGAACACTGTTGTCTTCAATCAATGCTCGAGGGCCGAAATACCGTAAACGACCGCCAAAACTCCATTGGTCATTCAATTTATAACTTATACCCGCACTAAGCGTTTTTTCGATGGCTCCGGGAATAAAATCGCCCTCTTCACTGCTATCTTTAAAGCGCGCTTTTGACCATGCCGCATCAATATCAATCATCACCCAATCATTGAGTTGATAAAAATTACTCAGCTCAATCCCTTGGCGTTTACTGGGCCGGCTGGGCTCAGTGGTGCCCGCATCACCAATAAACAGTAGTTCAGAGTCAGAATCCAGGCGCCATAATGCCAGTGTGGTGGTGAGGTTATCAATCAAATGTGCTCTTAAACCCAGCTCTTTATTCACTGTACGTACTAGTGGTGAAACCGAATCAAGTGGTTGTAAGTAATTTGCGTCACGCGGATCTACATTGAGCTTTGTCGTAACGCCCCTTGCATCGTTACTATGAAATCCGTAGGCATAATTGATGTAATATTCGACATTTTTCCATGGCCCTAAAATCAAACTGAATTTCGGACTCAGAATGTGATCTGTTTTTCGGCCACTATTTTCATTTCGATCCGAATTCACATTAAAATGATAAAGGTCACCACGTAAACCTATAATTGAGCGCAACCAAGGTTGCCATGCAATCTGATTTTGTCCCCAAACGCCGAGCGTGGTTTGTTTGACATCATCTTCACGTATTGTATTGAATCGTTGACGATTTTGAGTTTGATGTAAGCCTAGACCATCAATGTCATCATAACGAAGAGATGACCCGACAATATTGAGCATTTCTTTATCGTACCATCGATCACTCCATCCCTTTTGAAACTTCAAACCCAGTAAGGTGCGCTTTTCAGCTTGTTCAAACTGATCGCCACGCAGCGGATCATCTAAAAAGTAAGTAAAATTTGAAAAAAGATTCAGTTCACTACGGACCGCGTAGGCAGAAAACTGTGAAAACTCACGATCTGCACGCTGATTGCGATTGAACCACAATGCTGTGCGTTTAGATTTTCCACCATCGGAAGGGTCTAGACTATCGAAACGATCAAGCTGCCCATTTTGAACCAGATGTTCAGGAATCTGATCTGTGGCGTCCCATTTTGCTTGATAATGCTGAAGACCAAACGATGTGTTTTGATCTTCATCGCCTTTAAAATATTTTAAAAAGAGATTTTGTTTAGACAGATTTTCAGGATTTGTCCAAGGCCCGTCACTGCTTTGATTTTCAAAGGCACCAATTAGCTCACCGTCATTTATTTTTACATGCCCAACACCTAAAAACCGTAGTAGATCATGATTACCCAATGTTACCTGTGCAAATGGACGCTCCAGCGTATGAAGGGTGTAAATTTTTGCTGTTCCAGCAGAGGCAAAATCACCATCATCGACAGAAGTTGCACCTTTGTGATAATCAATATTGTGAATCAGTTCTGGGATTAAAAAATTTAGATCGGTATAACCTTGCCCATGCGCATGTGTCACCATATTAAGCGGTTGACCGTCTATTGATGTGGCAAAGTCTGTACCATGATCCAGATTAAAACCGCGTAGAAAATACTGGTTCGCTTTTCCGGAACCACTGTGCTGCGTCACAATGACGCCAGGGATGGTTTCTAATACTTCAGCCGGACGAGACAAAGGACGCGTTTCGATCTGCTCTTGTGTAATTGTTCCTTGAGATGCAGTAAACGCACCGTTTAAAGGATCTATGTTATCGCCTGATGCCTGCATGGTAATGGTAGGTAAATTGGCAATGTACTCTCCCCCTGCCCAGACCGTTTGACTGGTATAAAACCCCGAACTACTCAGCAGTAATACGCTTAACATTGTTTTGTTCATGATGTTTATCTCATTTATAAAGTCAGTTATTTTTAAGTTTTTATAGGCTGGTTCAGTTTAAATTTTCACATCATGACTGATTCACGATCTGTTGTAATTGAGGAATATATTCTGGATGTTGATAACCAGTTTTTTCACTCCAAGTTAGTAATTTTTTAGAAATATCAGTATCTTTAGCTGCGATAGCAAGTGCTGCATACACTTCAAAATCATCATTTTCTCGTTGCATATCCCAGTTTTTAGCCGCGATTTTGAGTCCTTCATTGTATTTTTTAGAAATCCAGAGAAACTGTGCCTGCTCACGTAAATGAATATGGTCATGATGGTCAAGTAAATCTTGTACGCGCTGGGTTAGCTCATTGAGATCAGTCTGGGCACTTGGATCATTCAGTTTTTGTTTGCACAAAATAATGCGGTACATCGCACCGTCATGATAGCGGTAAGGTGTTAAAAGCTTCAGTGCAGTCTGATACTGATGTTGTGCGATGTACCAATTCGCTTTTGCTAATGTATTGGGTAAGTTATTGGTTTGCAGCAATAACATAGATTTATCTGCAAGTGCCGCATCGTTAAACCGTGTGGCAAGTTCAATAAAGATATTTCCCAACCATTGTTGATCTGCGCGGCTCATACGTGGTGTTTGCGAAAGAAGCTGATCAATTTGAGGTTTAAGCTGTGAATAAGACTTTGTCATTGCATCAACCTGCAACTCGCATCCTGCACGATAAAGCATGACTTCAGGCTGCGTCAGCTGTTGGCATAACTGGGTAGACGCACTGTATTTTCCTTGCAAACGGTAAATATTGGCCAGCTGTAAAATAGCATCGCTGTTGTTGGGTTGAGTTTTTAAAAGCTGTTTTAAACGCTGTTCTGCAGCCGAAAAATTATGATTCGCTTGCTCAATGCGGGTATTTAGCAACTGATTTTCAAGATCTGATGGATCATTGCTTTTTTGCATCAATTGTTCAGCTTTTTCGAGTGAATCACCGTCACCTTTGGCGTAGGCATTTTCAAGTAATACATTCACAATTTGATTACGCGTTGCGTCACTATAAGTGGCTTTGGGATTTTGGTTTTTTTCAGTATTACCGCTATAGCTATGATGGTGCTTTGGATGAGCATAAATCGAACTTACAGGAATCATTAAAATTATGGCGAACGACAGTTTACGCATCAACATTGGGTATCCCTCTTAAATACGCCCGAGGCTCAACACCTAGGGCGCAAATCCTTAAAATTTAACTGCAAGCGGCTCTGCTTTGTTATCAATCGAAGCTTCTGAAATATCTTTCAGAGATTTAGGTTCAGACTGACTAAAGCTGCTTTGTGATTGGTTGGTTAACGTCAAAGTTTCTCGTAACACAGGATCGCTCTGCGTTTGGGTGTTATTAGAAGCATGATCATCTCCACTGCCACCACAACCGCTCAATCCCCAAACAACCATGAACATCAAGGTTATTTTTTTCATGGTAATGACTCCTCATTACTTACTGGCAGTATTGAACGGTGAACCCGCAACTGGAGTGTTAAGATACGGGAAAGTGGTACCAAACTGCTGAGGTGACTGCAATGCACCGTCGGTAAATCCAATCGTACCTGCTTTCGCATCCGACGTTTTACAGCCCACTGCGGTATTCACACCATCAATGGTACACAGTAAACCCATCGCAACACGTAGCTCGATATCGACTACATCATCTCCCGGACGGCGACCATTTGGGAATCCGCTGGTGTCTCCACCGATCACACCTAAACGATTTTGCTTATCTTTGGCTTGCGCTGCAATTGCAGTATTTAAGCGCAACATTTCAGAGGCTTTCACGTTTTTAGGCTGATTCAGACCCGGTACTCCAAGTAAAAATGCATTGACCAGATCGGTGCGTGGGAAATTGGTTGGCGCAACCACGGCACCGCCTGTAGCGTCTTTAAATAACACTTCAATCAATGTTGGTAATGTTGGATTGGTAACATAATCGGCAAACTGGCCATCATTGACTGGTTTGCTGGCATTGAATTTGTCTTTGTCTTTTAAACCAATCACCACCTCATTGACCAAAGGCATACCCAAACGGGAAACTTGCGTCCATGCCCCACCCACTTTAGATGCACTGGTCAAATTACTCTCTGGAGTCGGGTTAAGTAAAGTCGCTTGAGGTAAACTAGCTGTGGTCCAACCACCAATTACTGTTTCACCCGAAGACACCAAACATGATTGTGGCACTTCAAGTGCAATGGTCGTCACGTTTTTATTGCCAATGGTATTAAGTCCCTGATCTTCAGCATTCACACCCGATGGTGCAAGCTGAGTAGCAGGAATCTTGATATTTACAAGGTCAAAGACTTCACCAAGATTGACTGCAAATGGATCTTGGCGCTGGCCGACAAATACTTTGCCTGATCCGCAGCTGCCAAAGTTGATATTTTGCACAAAACTATTGGCATAAGACTGATAATTGGGAATTGATTTTGCGCCCACATTATCAAAAGGTTTTTTAAAGGAGCCCAACACGTTACGATCGCCTTTACGTCGATCACCTTTGACCATGGTCACGGTATATGTTTCAGCCGTGTTTTGAGCAGAACTGCCATCATTGGTAATTTTTCCAATATTTGACAATGGTACAGAGATATTTTTGCCACCTACAGGTACTTGTAGATCTTTTAACTCCTGATCAAATTTAAATTGAAAAGTAATATCTTCTTGCGCATCACCATTGTTATCGATATGAATCTCATAAAGCGCTTTAGGGTCTAAAGCAAAGTAGTTCGGGCCACCATAAGCATCTTGAAGTGGCTGGTAATTGGCTAAAATAGTGACATAGTCGCCCCGATTACTTTCATAGCTTTTAAACATATAAAAATCGGTGGCATCTACTTTAGGTGTTTTGGTGATGGATGGAGCTTCGCGGTGACTGGATGCAAGTGCACAAGCACTTAACCCCATTAATGCCATCGCTAGTGCGATACGATTGTTCATTGGCTATCTCCTTGACCAATATTTCATTTCATCGTTATTACTTTTTTTTTATCCCTACATTGTTTTAAATCATTATGAGGGACCATATTAACATATAGGAGAGAATGTGAATATTATGTGATCATTTTGAAAATAACGGATGAAATCAATATTTTTGTGAAGTCAAGTATTTGCTTTTCAGTCTGATTTCACATGATTTTTATTTTAAAATCTGGATTATTTATATATAAAATACTTGATTAAATGAAAATCATTCGAACATTTTAAACACAAATAAAGATAAATTCTAAAAATTTAAATTATTAAAAACAACAACTTAAAAAATAAATAATCAAACTATTACTTTTTATTTATATTTATCATTACATTAGTTTAATTTAATTTTTATATATTTTAAACTTCAGACCAAAGCCACAAAAAAGCGTCATAAAACATGAATGATCTTCACGTTTTTTAAATTTAATCATTATTTAATTCATCATCTTTTAATTGTTTAAATTTACTTGATAATATTGAAATTACTTTAATTTGTTTTGCATAGCGGCGACAGGATATACACATCAATAAATGTAATTGAAGATGTGTAAGTTCATTTAATGCAAGTGAACGATCTTGTTTTTCCGAGAGTAGTTGAGTCGCTTTTCGACAGGTCAGCATGAACATTCCTCCTTTAAAAGCCATTTATTTTCGAGACATTCTCTTAGGCGTGTTCGACTGCGGTACATCAATACATTAAAATTTGAAATAGTTAACCCTAGCTTATTGCAAATTTCCTGTGAGCTTAGCTCAATCATTTCACGCAACATAAACACTTGTGCCTGCTGTGCAGGCAAATGATTGAGGCAGGCATCAAAAATTACCCAGAAGTCTTCTTGTTCAAGCATCTGGTCTGGACTTGGCCATGCCTGTGGTGCTTCATGTGCATGCCAGTGATTCTTGTCATTAAACAATGTATCGATGCTTTTTTCAGAATCATCATCGAATAAATCTGTCATGCTGATCAAGCGTGATTGCTTACGGATAAAGTCGATGATTTTATTTTTTAAAATTGCAAATACCCACGTTTTAAACGCACACCGACCTGAAAACGAAGCGGCATGTTCTAGTGCACTGATAAGTGCTTCCTGCACGACATCTTCGGCGCTTTGGATAGAAGACATCTGTAACACAGCAAACTTAATCATTTGATGTCTAAGATCGGCAATAAAAATAGGATCATTCAACTGATCAGTAATGTGACCCGCTTGAGTCGACGCAGCTATGGTCATGAAGAATTCTCACTTAGACACAGAAATGGAGACCAAATCAAACTTAAGCAGTAACGATTTCAGTTCATTTAATTGGTTTTCAGCCACGTCATTAGGCTGATCTCCCAAAATCGAAACGATTAAATCATGAAGCGTATCTTGCATAGCGCCACCATGTTCGACCAGATGTTCGATGAGCAATCCAAATAACGGCGATAATCGCTCTAAACGGATTTGATCAATTTCATCACGCCATACCATAATCACACCAGGTGCAAGCTGAATGTCATTCGGTTGTGTATCGAGTGTCCATTCATATACAGGATATTGATAAACCAAAACCCAAACAGCCTGCTTTAACTGCCATTGATAAGGTTCTACACATACCGGTTGATCGATAACCAAAGTGTCTAAATACAATTCAAGCCACTCAAATTGTAGAAGCTCGGCTAACCAAGGATATTGACTAAACATGGGATGAGCTTGATGAGAATAATACTCACGAAACTCTAGCGCTATCTCGTTTGAGTACGGAGATTGACATTTCGAATTTGCGACAAAATCCTGTAATAGTGCTTGCCACTGACATTCAAGCAATAATCTGCGCGTAATCGGATAAACCAGATTGATAAACGAGCTAATATTATTAAATACCAAATCACGATACACTTGCATGCGCTCATGATCGTAAACGCTAGCCAAATCAGAATGTGGATGGCGAATCCAATTACAGAATTGCTGCTGCGTGTGCTGAAATGATTTCTGAATTTGGTTCATATCCACTCTCCATGGCTTGAATGGTCTTAATTTTTTTTAATTCTTTATTGAGTTCTTCCCAACTCGGAATATTGAAATCCCGTTCTAATAATGTTGGCTTGATTCCACATTGTTGATAAGTAAACGCCAGAAGTTGCCATACAGAATCCGTAATCGCATCACCATGTGTATCAATGATCAGGTGATCTTCTACTTGCGCATGACCTGCAATATGCAAATAGCGTATTTTGTCTTGAGGCATCGCACAAATAAACGCTTGAGCATCAGTGCCGTGATTTATGCTGTTCACGTATACGTTGTTTACATCTAAAAGTAATTCGCAATCCGCCTGCTTGATTACTTCTACAATAAATTCTGCTTCGGTCATCTCAGCACCGGGCATTAAATAAGTCGATACATTTTCAATGACCAGTTTTTGCCCCAAAATATCCTGTACACGTAAAATACGCTCCGCAACATAACGAACAGCGTCTTGAGTCATTGGAATGGGTAACAAGTCATATAAGTATCCGCCATCATGAGAATAACTTAAATGCTCAGAGTAAATACTGACATTATAAGTATTTAAAAATGCTTTGATTTTATGAATAAACTCAAGGTTGAGCGGATGTGGCCCGCCAATTGAGAGAGAAAGACCATGACAAACAAGAGGAGACTTTTCAACACAGGTCGCAAGAAGTTTTGCGTGTCGACCGCCAAAGTTCATCCAGTTTTCAGGTGCAATTTCGATAAAATCAGGCGGATAAGCTGCACTTAAAAAATCATCGATAAATTCTCGTCTTAAACCGAGCCCAACGTGTGAAGTTTCAATCATGAGCAAGCTCCTTATCCAAATCAAGATCGGCCCATCCATTGAATGAGCCGATCTTGTACATATCTGATCGGTTTATTTAGAACCACATTTTGCATCTGCCATTTTTTTATCTGCACCACATTTTGCATCTGCCGACTTATGCCCTTTCTTGGCATGATCCGCACCACATTTAGCACTGCCGCACTTACCATCTGCTGCCTTACTGGCATGGGTTTCCGTAGAAGATGAGGTTGCAGCTGTTGCAATCTGAGTTGGGCCAAGGACAGACAAAGCCAATAGCGCAGTCACGGTGGTCATAGAGTTTAATTTGTTCATGAGCGATTCCTTTTTACATTTTTTGATTGTGTGTACGGGGTGTACTTGGTGTTAGACGCAGTTCATCTGAATTTATTACACATTAAAAAAATTTTTTTTATGTAAGAAAATCGAGATCCTTTCGACTAATGTGAATTAAATCGCATCGGATGTGAAAAAATGATGAATATTTATACAAAAAAAATCAATCAGCTCTATTTAACTGTAAAAAAAGCGAGCACTCCGTTTGATGGCTTACCCGCATTGGCGCTGCGATTGTATTTAGTTCCGATCTTTTGGATGGCAGGGACAAATAAATTAATGCACTTTAGCAATATTGTAGAGTGGTTTGGCAATACTGACTGGGGGTTGGGCTTGCCCTTCCCCTATGTCATGGCTGCACTTGCAACCTCAACTGAATTGGCTGGCGCAGTTTGTCTGAGCTTAGGTATATTCACTCGCTGGATCAGCATTCCCTTGATCATCACCATGCTGGTTGCAATCTTGACTGTTCATTTGCCAAACGGTTGGCAAGCAATTGCCGATCCTTCGGCGCCTTTTGCAAATGCTCAGGTACTTGCTTCTGCTGAAAAGTTAGAGCGAGCACGACAAATTCTGACCGAACATGGCAATTATGACTGGTTGACCTCAAGTGGAAATTTTGTAATTTTAAATAATGGAATCGAGTTTGCAGTCACTTACCTGATCATGCTAGTTGCACTAATCAAATTGGGCGGTGGGCGTTATGTCAGTCTGGATTACTGGTTTCGTTTGAAATAAAACAAATCATCATGCATATTCATGATGCTTTCATACGCTTTCTGATACTTTAGATTCAAAATAATCAGTATCACAGATGCCTATGATGATCTCCACCCAGTCACTTTGGACAATTTTTCTTGTATTTTTGCGCTTAGGACTCACCTCCTTTGGTGGTCCAACTGCGCATCTTGGCTATTTTCGTGATGAGTTCGTCATCCGCCGTAAATGGTTAAACGATGCTCAGTATGCCGATACCGTTGCACTGTGCCAGTTTTTACCTGGGCCAGCCAGTAGTCAGGTGGGTATGGCAATTGGCTACTATTGCGGTGGCTATAAAGGTGCTTTAGTTGCTTGGCTAGGGTTTACCTTCCCTTCAGCCATCATATTAATTTCATTTGCACTGGGTTTTGATCATCTGCAAAGCATGCAACTTACTGGTATTTTGCATGGCTTGAAAATTATCGCTGTAGCGGTGGTGATACAAGCACTTTGGGGAATGACAAAAACTTTATGCCCAGATGCAACCCGAATCACCCTCATGAGTTTAAGCACATTCATGATGTTAATGCTTCCCTCGCTCTGGACTCAGCTCGTGGTGATTATTGTGGCGGGAATATTAGGTACATTGATTTTCAGATCATCGCAAAGCACAGAAAAACAACAAGTATCGACAGCAAATTCTCGTCATATTGGTTTCACTGGATTGATCCTATTTTTTGGATTACTGATTGCGCTACCTGTGCTGAGTTTTACGTTTTCAAACCCATCCCTTGCGATTTTTGATGCCTTTTATCGTACTGGGGCATTGGTTTTTGGTGGTGGGCACGTTGTTTTACCTTTATTAAACACCCAAGTCGTCGCAACTGGATGGATTGAGCAAAATACCTTTTTAGCCGGTTATTCACTGGCTCAAGCGGTGCCCGGCCCATTATTTACTTTTGCTGGCTTCTTAGGCGCCTCGATGCCTCACATGATCACGCCTTGGCTAGGAGGTATTTTGTGTATTGTGGCAATTTTTAGTCCATCTTTTTTTCTTCTTATCGGCATTTTACCTTTTTGGCAAAGTATTCGTGATCTTGCATGGATGATTGCTGCGCTCAAAGGAATTAATGCAGCCGTGGTGGGCCTGCTGTTGGCAGCTTTGTATCAACCGATCTGGACCAATAGTATTTATACCTCAAAAGACTTTAGTCTGGCACTTCTTGCGCTCCTTGCATTGATGGTTTGGCAGCTTCCGGTATGGTTGGTGGTTTTTTTAGGGGGTCTTTTAGGATGGTGGTTCATGTAGAGCAACCTATCGCATTCTAAGATTTTAATTTCAAATTAAAAATATAAGATCACTCTTAAATTCTGCTTGCTAATCAAATCGAAATAAAGATAATAAGAATCATTTTTAACAGCGACTGCCTGAGCATCATCATGCACAAATTGAATTGTTTATCGCATGCAATCTATATCGTTCTTTTTACGGGTTTATCTACAAGTGCTTGGGCAGAAGAAATAACGCAATCAGATGTTGCTACATCTTCAAATATTTTACCCACTATTTCATTACAGGCAGATTCGAACCAGAAAAAATATGCTGCAACCCAAGCAAGTTCAGCACTGAAATCTGATGCACCGTTATTTAAAACCCCGCAATCTGTTAGTGTCATTACGCGAGAACAACTCGATCAAAAGCAAGCAACTACACTTTCACAAGCCATCAATGGTGTTGCTGGGGTCAGTGCTGGCTATTTAGGGCGTAGAGGATGGGATGATTTTATTATTCGTGGTCAAAATTCGTCTGATCAAGTGTATATCGATGGACTTCGACAAAGCCAGTCACCCTTAGATGGTGTTGCAGTCGATTTATCTGGTATGGATCAAGTTCAGGTCATTAAAGGGCCAGCGTCTGTGAACTTTGGATTGGTGCAACCAGGTGGCATGGTCAATTTAGTGACTAAACGTCCACAAGCCGAAAATTTTGCAACTGCTGATCTGAGCTACGGAAGCTACAACTTCAAACAAGCCACATTTGATTTGAACTATGCGCCAAAGCAAACTGAAAAAGGTGCATTCAGACTGACAGGTCGTGTTTCCGATCAAGACGATCCAACCGACTATGTGTACTTTAAAAACTTTTATATCTCGCCTTCTTATAATTTCGATTTGGGCGATAAAGCCGAACTATCGGTGATTGCCAGCTATCAACATCGAGAATATTTACGTCAACAAGGTTTACCAGTGATTGGCACCTTAAAATCCAATCCGAATGGCACGATTGACCGAAGCTTATATTTAGGTGAGCCAACTTTTGGTGGGTATGAAGCAGATGTTTACCGCACTGGCTGGAATTATAAATACAAGTTTGATAACGGCTGGACATTTAATCAAAATGCAGCGGTTCAGCAACTAAAATCGACTGGTCGGGTTGTGTTTACACAAACCGGTACAAACTTCTGGGTCAATACCACACCTGCTTATACCACACTCAATCGAACCAATAACGGGCGTTATCAAAGTCATGATACGCTGACTTACTCATTAGATAACAGCTTCCAGCGCGCGTTTAATTTACTGGGTATGCAGCATGATCTCAGCATTGGTGTTGATGCCATGCAGTCAAAAGACGATTATATCAATGATCGATATACCACAGGAAATTTAAACGTTTACAACCCTGTGTATGGGCAAGCAGTTAAATATGTAGCAACAAATAGTACCGAAGATATTAACCGTTTACGCTATAGCGGTTTATATGTGCGTGATCGTATTAACCTAACAGATCAACTGGTACTCAGCCTTGCAGGACGTCAAGACTGGGCCGAGGTATCAACGCAAAATGTTTCCAAGTCTGGAGTTGCAGCCAAAGGACTGACCGACCGAAACTCATATGACAAATTTACCGGAAATGTGGGGCTGCTCTACAGCATCAATGATATCGTGGCTCCTTACGCCAGTTATGCCACGTCGTTTATTCCGAATACGCGTACCGATGTCAATGGCAGCATTCTGGCACCCGAAACAGGTCAGCAGGCTGAGATCGGTGTAAAACTACAAAGCCCGAACCAGTTGGTTCAAGGGAGTCTGGCCTTATACGATTTACGTCGCCAAAACGTTGCAGTCAGCGACCCGAATAATACCTCTGCTTATGTACTCAATGGTGAGCAGTTAACCCGTGGTATTGAAGCAGAGCTCAGTGCCACGGTCATTGAGCGCATGCGATTAACAGCCAGTTTTAGCCATATGTTTGACTCAAAAATTACCAAAGATTCGGTTGCGAGCAATGTAGGTGCAGCACTCGATAATGTCTCTCAAAATAGCTATAGTCTCTCATCACGTTATTATCTGACTGATTTAACATCGGGATGGTTTGTCGGTGCTGGCATTCGAGGTGAAAGCTCAAAATCGTATAAAGGACTCGATGTACACACACCATCTTACTTACTCTACGATGCCGAAGCAGGTTACGAAGCAACACGCTGGGGCGCGCAATTGTCGATTAAAAATTTGTTTGATAAAGACTATTATGCAGGATTACTCAATGCCAATATGGTGACCTTGGGTGATCCACGTCAAATTAACTTTACGGTCAAATTTAAATATTAATTGTTCAGTCAGTAGATCACTCCAAAGTGATTTTGGATAAACAAACATCAAATACCGAGTCTATTCATGTCTTATTTGTAATTGAGGTGTGCTTACACTCGGTGTTCAAACTTTAAGATAAAACCTCTTGTCTTTCACCTTAACGACATTAAACTATGCGCACTGATTTGGGCGTGAGTTTTATGAAAAAGCAAATTGCAAAAATGATTTTTAAATTGTCTGGCTGGAGCTATCACATCGAGCCAGAGATTCTTGAAAATAAGCAGGTCATTATTGGATTTGAACATACATCTAATCTTGATGCTGTACTCTCAGTTGCTTTGTTTGAAATTTTAGAAATTAAAATTCACACGCTGATTAAAAAAGAGCTCTTTCAGGGACCACTCAAACCACTTTTAGAAAAACTCGGCGGTATTGCGGTTGATCGCCATTCAAAATCAGATATCGTCTCGCAAATGGTCAAGCTATTTGAGCAAAATGACCGTTTTAATCTGGTGATTGCGCCTCAAGCAACGCGAGCAAAAGACGGCTCTACACGCAAACCGATTCGTACTGGTTTCTGGCACATCGCGCGTGCGGCAAATGTTCCAATTGTGTTGATGTATGCCAACCCTGTTACCAAAGAAGGCGGCATTTTAGGCAAAATTTATCCAGAAAATCTTGAAGCAGACCTTAAGCTTATTCAGGCACTTTATAAAGAAAAAGTCGGCTTAGATATCTGTATTCCAGAACAATCAAATTAACGATCAAAGCTGTATTTATTACGTTTTTATCTGACCAATCGATTATTTTCTCTATCATCAGGCACTTTCTTCAAAAAATATGCTTATGGTAGAATTGCAAAAATTTGATCTGGTAATGGTACCAATCTGTAAGGAGCATATTTCAACATGGCAGGTCATTCCAAGTGGGCAAACACCAAGCATCGTAAAGCAAAACAAGATGCAAGCCGTGCTAAAGTTTTCACAAAATATATTCGTGAAATTGTAACTGCAGCAAAACTAGGCGGTGGTGATGCAGCCAGCAACCCTCGTTTACGTGCGGTCGTTGAAAAAGCTTTATCTGTAAATATGACACGTGACGCGATCAACCGTGCGATTCAGCGTGGTGCTGGCGGTGAAGACAATGATGATCTGAACGAAGTAACCTACGAGGGGTACGGTGTCGGTGGTGTTGCTGTTCTGGTCGAAACCATGACAGACAATCTTAACCGTACAGTACCAGATGTTCGTCACTGCTTCAGTAAAACCAACGGTAATTTGGGGACTAACGGTTCGGTTTCGTATCTGTTTACCAAGCGTGGTGAAATCAGCTTTGAAGATGTCAGTTTAGAAGACAAAATCATGGAAATCGCACTCGAAGCGGGCGCTGAAGATATCGAAGTGGAAGAAGATGGCATTTTGGTCATCACAACACCAGAGAGCTTTGGTGATGTTCAGGATGCACTTGCAGCAGCAGGCCTGAAATCTGACAATGCAGAAGTAGTGATGAGTCCATCGACCAAAGCTGAAATTACCGATATCGACCAAGCGAAACAAATCTTAAAAATGATCGATATGCTTGAAGATCTGGACGATGTTCAAAACGTTTATACAAACGTTGAATTTTCAGACGAAGTTTTGGCTCAACTTGATGCCTAAATAATATGAAACGCACCGCACAGGTGCGTTTTTTTTAAACTTTATTGAGTAGCTTATAACAATTAAAGACGTTGTATTCTTTAATCACAAAACTTGAATGTAAGGCTACGACATTATCAATTTTACCAATCCGGCGTAGCAAAATATCACTGTAATTATCCATATCACGCGCAACAAGTTCTAAAATAAAATCTGCGCTCTGCCCTGTAACCAAAAACGCATTGGTAACTTCCGGGATATCCTCAAGTTCAGTTAAAAACTTATCAAAAGTTTCGGTATCGTGTTTGCTCAAAGAAACTTGAAGCAAAATATGTAAAGAAAATCCAAGCTTAACAAAATTAATGTCACGCTTGAGATTACTCATGATTTTGGATTCAATTAAATGCTTGATCCGTCGATGCACTGAACTGACCGAGAGGTTAATCCGTTCTGACAACTCATTCAGGTTGAGGTCTTCATGGGTCAATATCTCAAGAATCTGTTTGTCGTAACGATCAAGCTCCATAACTGTTCCCCACTTATCTTTCATGATTTTAATGACTTCTGGCCATTGTATTGTAGTTTTGAGCATTCTCAAAAAATACATTCACTTTACAGTGAAAAGTACATATAAAAAAATCGAACGAGCTTGTAAAAATTTCATCTAAGACGATGCTTGACCTGAAAGTGTAAAGTTAAGTATCTTTTTTGTGCTTTAAGTAAAATATTTCAAAATATTGCTTCTTTTTAGACCTTAGTAATATTGACTTGTAACAATAAAATACAGGATTATTAAGCGAAGCTACATTGAAGTAGTTTTTTTAGACAAAAGGGAACGTTTATTAACAATTTTTAAGGAATTGGCATTCTTTTTGTTATGTAAATCCCAAAAGTAAGTTTTACTTTTTTTAATAATTAACGGAGTTATCGTGAATAAACTTAAAACTTTAGCCCTTAGCATGGGTACTATCGGGCTATCCTCTCTCGCCATTCCTGCTTACGCAGCGAGCAACACTGAAGTGGATGCTTTACGAAAAGAAGTCAATGAACTTAAACAGTTGGTTCAACAATTATCTACACAGCAAAAAGCTGCACCTGTCGTGATGGCTCCACCACCAGCTCCAGCGCCAATGGTTGCCGCAGCACCAGCACCGAAAGCACCAAGTAATGCAAAACCAGGCTGGTTCACGTTACCTGATGGTCAAACACAAGTTAAACTTTACGGTAGTATCCGTGGAGATGCAACTTATGACTTTAAAGGTAACCCATCACCAAACATCAACAACAATACTAACTCTGTTCCGTTAAATTCAGCAAATGCTACCAAAAACAATCTTAACGTTTCTGCAGCGACAACTCGTTTTGGTTTCGACTTTTCTCGCCCGACAGATCTAGGTGAGTTAACAGGTAAAATTGAAGCTGACTTTGCAGGCGGTATTGCGGCAGACAGTAGTTCAAGAACAACCAACGGTAATGGTTCGCTACGTGTTCGTCACGCTTACTTCTCACTTGGAAAATGGTTAGTTGGTCAAACCACTTCTCCATTTGTTAACACTGACACAGCACCTGAAACAGTCGACTTTAACGGCCCTATGGGTTATGGCTCTACACGTACTGTACAAGTACGTTACACTCAGCCAATCGATGCCAACCAAAAAGTATTACTAGCAGTTGAAGGTGGTGATGTTGACAACTTCAATAGCGCTACCACAGTCAGTGGAGTGAATACCAATACTTCTGGTGGTAACCGTTTACCTGCTTTGACAGCAAGATATGACTACACTACCGCCGATAAGAAAGGTTTAGTACAAGTTCATGGTTTAGTCCATGAAAACCGTGTTTCATTTGCTACAGCAGCAAATGATACAGGTACAAATGTTGACGAAACCAAGCTTGGTTGGGGCATCGGAATTGGCGGCAAATATAGCTTAACACCTGCTGATACATTATTTGCGAACTATTACCACGTTAAAGGCGATAATCGTTACTTGCTATACGGTAACTCTGCATATGTAGCAACACTTAACGGTACAGCGACAACCAATTCAACAGACGTGAGTATTTATGAAAGTGAATTTAACTCGGGCTTAATTGGTTATTCGCACAAATGGTCACCAAAGTTACGTTCAACTTTAGCTGCAGGTGCAATTTGGTATAAGGACAATGATAATTTTGCAGTCAAAGCACCTAATTTGAATAAGCAACTTTATAACGTTATCGTAAACAGTTTCTACACTCCTACGAAAAACGTAGATTTAGGTGTGGAATATACTTATGGTCAACGTGAAATTTTTGCTGATAAAACCGCAATTACCGATAATAAAGGCGACTACTCGCGTCTTAACTTGATGGCGAAGTATAGCTTCTAATTTAAGCTAAACGAGCATCTAAAAAACCCTGCATATGCAGGGTTTTTTAATACGCTTTAAAACGAAACTATAAAGATAATCAAGTTACTTATAAAATAAGACGTATCATTGCAACTAAACTGTCTTTTGATTCATCTATCTCATGTATACGTTATGAGCGCTTTAATACTCAAATCAAATCGCTTAACTACGCTTATATTTTTATTTATGTTTTAGCTAAGCGATTAAAAGCTGCAATCAAATTAAAGTTGCGGACAAAACTCTGTTTTAAGATTTGCAAAGTTACTTTTTAAATAAAAAACCCAGTCACTTGACTGGGCTTTTTTAATGCTTGTGCTAAGCAGATTAATGCATGGCTTGAATTTTGTCTAAGAATAATTTGGCACGTTCATGACGTGCATCAAGATTACCAAAGAACTCAGATGTTGGGCAATCTTCAAGAATCATGCCTTGATCCATGAAAATTAATCGGTTTGAAACTCTTTTCGCGAAGCCCATTTCGTGTGTCACACACATCATGGTCATCCCTTCGTTAGCGAGTTGAACCATTACATCTAACACCTCACCCACCATCTCTGGATCGAGTGCGGAAGTTGGCTCATCAAACAACATACAAATTGGGTCCATTGAAAGACCGCGTGCAATTGCAACACGTTGCTGCTGACCACCAGAAAGCTGACCCGGGAATTTATCCTTGTGTGCCAAAAGCCCCACTCGGTCTAAATATCCCAACCCCTTTTTGCGAGCTTCTTCTTTCGAGCGCTTTAAAACTTTAACTTGTGCCACAGTCAAATTTTCAAGCACAGTCATATGCGGAAATAACTCGAAATGCTGAAACACCATTCCCACACGCGAACGGAATTTTGCAAGATTGGTTTTCGGATCACGTAAAGAAGTACCATCAACAAAAATGTCGCCTTTTTGAATTGGCTCTAATGCATTTACGGTTTTAATTAATGTTGACTTACCTGAACCAGATGGTCCGCACACTACTACCACATCGCCTTTTTCAATACTGGTTGTACAGTCAGTGAGTACTTGGAAATCACCATACCATTTAGAGATATGTTGGATGTCTATCATTGGCATTTAAAATCTCCAATTAGCGAATAATGGCAATTTTTTGCTGTAATCGTTTTACAAGTCTTGAAAGCAAGAACGAACTACAGAAATAAACCACTGCTACAATTAAATAAAAGGTTGCTTTTGTTTCAGGACCATAAGTATTGGCAAGCGTGTCGGCACGACCTAAGAAGTCTGGTGCACTAATTACATAGACCAATGACACATCCTGAAAAAGAATAATGGTTTGGGTCAACAGTACAGGTAACATATTACGAAATGCTTGTGGTAACACCACATATTTCATCGATTGACCATAAGTAAAACCGAGTGCATAACCTGCATTGACCTGTCCGCGCGAAACGGATTGAATACCTGAACGCACAATTTCCGAGAAAAACGCAGCTTCAAAAATTGCAAACGTAATGACACTCGAAAACAGTGGCCCCCAATACGTATCAGACTGGAATTCAAATACTTTTGGAAGTAAAAAGTAAAAGATAAAAATAACCTGAATCAGTGGAATACCACGAAATAGATCCACGTAGAATTTAGCAAAGTTACTTGCCACAACGTTATTCGACAGACGCATCATGGCCAAAGGTGTACCGATGATGATACCGCCTAGCATCGCAAGCACTGTAACGGTTAAGGTAAAAACAAAACCTTCTTTAAGTGCATTGATAACATCAGGAGATTGTAAAAGACTGAAATCCATGGTTATTTCCCTCCCGAACCTAGGCCAGGAACTGCCATACGTTTTTCAATCCACGCCATAATAAATTTGATGGTGTAAGTGATGATCAGGTATACAGGCGTTGAAAGAATCAAAATAATAATATCTTGAGACGTTTCTTCGCGCATGGTTTTGGTATAAGCGAAAAAATTGAGTACACTTAGCGCATATAGAACGGCTGAGTTTTTAAACACGTTCATTGCTTCAGACGTAATCGTCGGCCATACCGTGCGATAAGCAACGGGTAAAATCACATAGCGATAACTTTGGCCTGTGGTAAAACCCATTGCAGATGCTGCAAATTTTTGGCCACGTGATACCGTGTTGATTCCGGCACGAATATGCTCTGATACACGCGCAGCAGTATATAAACCGAGTGCAAAAACACCAATAACCGCAGGATGATCATTCAGCAGGTTTTTCCACCATCCACCGGCAACAACTTCTCCGCTCCCAGAGCTAAGTGTGGCTGGTAAAAGTTCAGGAAAAACGAAAGCCCAAAAGAAAAGTTGAACAATTAATGGGATATTACGGAAAATCTCAACGTACGTATCACCAATTAAAGCCAATGGCTTATTAGGTAAGGTACGTATAATTCCAAGTAAAGAACCCAAAAAGAATGCGATAAAGAATGCAGCAATTGCAGTCCATATCATGGTTAAAACACCTGAACCTAACATTTGAAGCCATGTTGGTGCATCGGCGTATTGAGAATAACTTGAGCTGCCTATCGCTTTACAGACCGATTCCGCCCAAGCTGCTTTTTCGACACTAAATTCGTTCGATTCAGCACAGAATACAGTCCAGTTTAATGAGCCGACTGACATAAATGCCCCTTTTTAAAATATTAAAAATACAGCATGCATACAGTACACAAGTTACTGTATGCAAAATGGTTAGCTGCAAATCAAAAGAGTTTTAGGGCTTAAATGCCTTCATCAGTCGGATGTGCTTTCAATTTCTTGAAAGAAGCACTTTGTGCCATGTTTAGATTGGTATTTTTAGGTGGAATTGGAGACTGGAACCATTTTTTATAAAGTTTATCCATTTGACCTGATTTCCACATACCAGTTACGGTGCGATCCGCAACCGCTTTGAATTTCGGATCATCTTTTGCAATCATGATGCCATATGGCTCAGAAGATAATACAGGGCCAACAATTGCAAATTCTTTCGGGTTAGATGATTTTGCAATCAAACCAGCCAAAATATTGTCGTCCATCACAAATGCTGCTGCACGACCAGATGCCATCATTGAAAATGAGTCTGCGTGGTCTTTACCATAAATGTTTTGCACATTGATAGACTGACCTTTTTCATTCATTTTGATGTATTTGTCTGACGTTGTGCCTTGAGTGGTCACGACAGCTTTACCGTTCAGGTCAGCCAAGCTCTTAATACCTGAATTTGCTTTGACTGCCATACGCACTTCTGTTGCGTAGTAGTTTGTAGAGAATCCTACTTGCTGTTGGCGTTGTTTGGAGTTAGTGGTTGTACCACATTCCATGTCGATATTGCCTGCAAGAAGTTCTGGAATACGTGTAGACGATGTAACTGCTTTATATTCGACTTTCAAATTCGGCATTTTAAGCTCTTTCTTGATGTCGTTTGCGAAAGCATTACAAATATCTACCGCATAACCCACTGGTTTACCTGCGACAACATAGGAAATAGGATCCGATGACTCACGGTGTCCAATAATAATTTTTCCACTGCTTTTAATTTTAGCCAAAGTATCCGCAGCTTGAACCTGAGTTGCTCCTCCAACTGTACAAATCATTAATGCCGATACAATTAGTGAGGTTGCAGAATGTTTCATAAAAACTCCTTGATTATATTTCGCTAAATTCTAAGACAGTTGTATATTATTCAACCTACCTAAAAAATAGCTCTCCTTTCATTTAAAGCAATTATCAAGCCAACTTTTAATTGTTGCTTATCATCGACCGATTCCACTATTTTTACATGCTTTCTTATCCTAATTGAAAGCACTTCATACAGTTTTTCGCTAGACTTTAGTCTTAGCTTTGATTGCTTTAGATTATTTTAACGCCAAAATCTTTTTTTTAAAGTTTTATTTTCAAAAAAATGTGATTTAAATCACATTAAATTAAATTATTTGCATCTTTTTAGTGCCAGCTATATTCAGCATGCATCATTTTGAATCTATGCATTTTTTGCATATAAAGTGAACGAAATATCAAAAAAACTATCATCACAAAATAAAATAATGAAAATAAATTTCAATCATTGTTAAGCTATGCTTATTAAGCAGCACAAAGCAAAATCATTTGCGTACAAATGATTGAATACAAAAATATTATTGATTTTGTATTCAAACGTTTAAATCTTTAACTCAGTGGAAATTCCTTATTTTTGATGTGCCCTCTTGGATTGGCATTACATACCACGCCAATCCACTCTGGCATTTCGTTCGGTTTCATAAATTCGCTGTACATATTGCCCCAAAGGCAAACTTAGCAGGTAGGTTTTATAGGTATCGAGTTCGGGCGAATGAAATTCAGTATTTTCCACTTCCCAAGGTGTACCATTTGGATGCAGTAAAGGCGCCAAAATGGCACATACCGCTATATCAGCTAATCCAAGACGATCACCTACCATATAGCGTCCGTAGTTTTCGACTAAACTATCATTAAGTAGTAGTACAAGCTCATCTAGACGCGCCTTAGACTGGGCAACTTTATCTTGTTCGAGTTCGTAACTTTTTTTGACCAGAGTCTTAAGAATTGGTTTTGAAAATTTTTCAAATTGACGCAAGTAGCCCTGCTCTCCCATCATGATTTCAATCGGTTCATCACTGTAAGACAACGCATGTGCCAATGACCAACGGCGAACATGAATCCCAAGCTCGTCTGCAAGTTGATCAATTTCTAAGGCTGCGCGTCGTTGTGCAGGATCTTTTCTCAGCAAGGAATGTTCAGGGTAAGTATCGTCAAGATACAGTGCAATCGGAGTCGATTGAGCAATCCATCTTGCATCATCTTTTAGAATGGGTAGCTTATTTTGACCTGTTTTTAACTGTGCGAACGCACGATGAAAACCAGGAATCAAATTATGAGCAACATAATCAAGCTCTTTGTGATCCAGTAACCAGCGAGCTTTCTCACAGTAATGAGACAAAGGGAACTGGTATAAAACCCGCATAAAAACTCCAAATTATTTTTTTAGTCAACCAAATGTAAAAAACATTGTTTTGCCTTGTTACTTTAGAATTAAGCGCGCTTTAAAACAATGTACTTTTTGTGCCAAATCTCTGTCTAAATCACCTATTGCCGCGATATGAAAACTATGATTTTTTATTCAAAGCATATGAAGTGGATCGATAAAAATAGATATTTAAGATGTAATTTAATAGATGAATTAATATAAGCAATTGAATTTAAAAAACTTGTTAAATATGAAAAAGTGATTTTCTTAGCTGAAATAAAACTTAGCATTTTTATCGATTAGTTTTGACAAATACATCGTTTAAAAAAGCACAGAATTTTACCTAAAGTATTGATATCAAATAAGGGTATCAATATGTCTGAGTTAAGTTCGTTATCTAAACGCTCGGTTCACATTCTTAAAAACGACCAACAAGCATTAAACGCGGCCTATCAAGTTGCTGATGAAGCACTTGTAAACCGAAACATACGAGATCAACAACGTATTTTGCCGTATGAGGCAATTGAACACTTGAGTCAAAAAGGCCTTGGCGGTATTCGAATTCCTAAACGTTACGGTGGTGCTTTTGTATCAAATAAAACTTTAGCTCAGGTATTTCGTATTTTAAGTAAAGCCGATTCTAATGTTGGCCAAATCCCACAAAATCAAATCAGCCTGTTAAATTTAATTGATTTAATGGGAAATGAAGAACAAAAAAAACGTGTATTTGGCGAAATACTGGCAGGTAAACGCCTCGCCAACGGCGGGCCTGAACGCCAGAGTAAAGACAGTAAAACCGTTCATACGACGCTCATACAAAATGGAGAAGTTTGGGTCTTAAACGGCGAAAAATTTTATTCTACGGGTAGCATTTTTGCAGATTGGCTGGCAATTAAAGCTCTTCACCCAGAAGGTCATGTGGTTCTTGTATTGGTTAATCGCTTTACAAATGGGATCGAAATTGAAGATGACTGGAATGGATTTGGTCAGCGCACCACCGCAAGTGGCACAATAAAACTCAATCAAGTACACATCGATCCTGCACTTATTTTTGATGAGCGTTTATTGACACAAGCTCCAAATTATAGAGGTGCCTATTCGCAACTGATGCAAGTCGCAATCGATGTCGGAATTGCTGAAGCTGCATTTACTGATCTTATATCAGCGGTAAAAAAAGCGCGCCCAGTTATCGATGCCAATGTTGAAAAAGCCAGTTTAGAACATTTCACCATTCAGGAAACAGGCAAGCTTCAAGTTTTACTTGATGCCGCGATTGCATTACTTGATGATGCTGCCGAGTATTTGGATGAACTGGATTCACAATTCGAAGTGACGGATGCACAGGCTGCCCGCGCCTCTATTTTGGTGGCAGAAGCCAAAGTCTATGCCAATGATGCAGCACTAACGATCTCTGAAAAATTACTCGAACTTGGTGGTAGTCGTGCCAGTTTAAGTCAGCACAATTTAGATCAGCACTGGCGCAATGCCCGTGTACATACGCTGCATGATCCTGTGCGCTGGAAAATCCATGCGATTGGCAACTATTACCTCAATGGCGTCTTCCCTGCACGTCATGCATGGATTTAAGGAGAGCTTCATGACATCTTATCAAGCAATCGCATCTTTTAATTCATCAAACTCCACACAGGCACATATTATCCGAGACGATGCCGAGGCACTTTCAATTGCCACCACATTGAGTGAGCGTTTTAAAGAAAAAAGTGTGCAACGTGATGCCGAGCGGATTTTGCCTTTTGAGGAAATTGAGCAATTTAGTCAGTCTGGCCTTTGGGCAATTACCGTACCAAAACGCTTTGGCGGTGCAGATGTTTCTAGCCTGACAGTGGCAAAAATCATTGCACTGTTTAGTGGCGTTGACGGCTCGATTGGACAGATTCCTCAAAATCACTTCTATGCCCTTGAGGTACTTCGTAATACTGGTACCGAGCAACAAAAGCAGAAGCTCTATAAAGAAGTATTGCAAGGCGCACGTTTTGGCAATGCACTTGCAGAATTTAAACCCAAAACAGCGGCTCAGAAACATACAACGATTACAGCCACCGAGAATGGTTATTTGATTCAGGGTGAAAAGTTCTATTGCACAGGCAGTTTATTTGCACATCGTATTCCAACTTTGGTCATAGATGCGCATGGTCGCGAATACTTGGCTTTTGTAAAACGTGAAAGTCAGGGATTGAGCCTTGTTGATAACTGGAGTGGCTTTGGACAACGTGTGACAGGCAGTGGTGCGGTAAAATTTGATAGTGTTTTTGTTGCTTATGACGATGTTATTCCCTTTGATGTAGCCTTTGATCACCCGACACTGGTTGGCCCTTTTGCACAAATCATGCATGCCGCGATTGAAGTCGGAATTGCCCGTGCCGCGTTCGAAGAAACGCTAAAGCGCGTCCATCAAGCCCGTCCTTGGATTGATTCAAATGTTGATACCGCGGCGCAGGACCCACTCACCATTTACGATGTTGGACGTATTGCAATTGATGTAAGAGCAAGTGAAGTCTTACTCAAACGTGCAGCTCAATCAATCGATACGGCACATTTAGACACCACAGCAGAGCATGTTGCATTAGCTTCATTGGCAGTTGCGAAGGTCAGAGCGCATAGTACTGAAACCGCACTTAAAGCCAGTTCGAAACTGATCGAACTTGCAGGGAGTCGTGGTAGTCAGCGTCAAGATGGACTCGACCGTTTTTGGCGTAATGCACGGGTACACACGCTACATGATGCTGCGCGCTGGAAATACTTTTTTATTGGCAATTATGCATTGAATCAAATTTTTCCTCCACTACGAGGGACATTGTAATGACAAATAAAACACACAAACACATTTTACTGAATGCTTTTGACATGAACAGTGTCGGCCATATCAATCATGGCTTATGGACTCATCCGCGTGATCAGTCGCATCGATTTAATGAGCTGAGTTACTGGACAGAACTGGCACAAACACTCGAACGCGGATTATTTGATGGCTTATTTATAGCCGACATCACAGGGGTATATGATGTTTATCAAAATAATATCGATCTCACGTTAAGAGAATCAATTCAGCTCCCCAGCCATGATCCAACGACGTTGGTCTCGGCAATGGCAGCCGTCACACAACATTTAGGCTTTGGGGTTACAGTGAATTTGAGCTACGAAACGCCCTATCAGTTTGCACGGCGCTTTGCTTCACTCGACCATCTCACGCAAGGGCGTATTGGCTGGAATATTGTTACAGGCTATCTAGATAGTGCGCAACGCTTAATTGGGCAGTCTGCACTTAAAGATCACGATCTGCGCTACGATCAGGCAGAAGAGTTTTTAGCACTCTGCTACAAATACTGGGAAGGCTCTTGGGAGTCCGATGCACTGCTCAAGGACAAACAACATCGAGTTTTTACAGATCCACACAAGGTACATTCGATTCATCACTCTGGGCGGTTTTATCAAAGTGAAGGTGTATTTCAAGTTGCACCTTCGGTGCAGCGCACGCCAGTGTTGTTTCAAGCAGGCGCCTCTTCAAGAGGAATGGCCTTTGCGACTGCCCATGCCGAATGCATTTTTATTGGTGGCGACCAACCCGACAAGATCAAACAAAATGTCGATAAAATTCGTGAGCGCGCCAAACAGCATGGGCGCCATCCAGACGATATCAAGATTTTTGTCGGCATTACCGTGGTCACTGCCGAAACAACGGCTGAAGCACAAGATAAACTGGCGGAGTATCGTCGCTATGCTTCTCCCGAAGCTGGGCTTGCCCATTATGCAAGTTCGGTCGGTATCGACCTATCGAAATATGCCGATCATGAGGTGGTTCCCTATCAAAAAAGTAACAGCATCGCTTCGGTAAATGAAAAATTTAAAACCCAACAAATCACCATTCAGGATTTAAAAGATCAACACGTTTTAGGTGGGCGTTACCCACTGATTGTTGGCAGTGGTGAAGACGTGGCAAAACGACTGATTGAGCTGGTCGATCAAACTGGCGTAGATGGATTCAATTTAACGCGTACCGTCGCACCAGAGTCACATCATGATTTTATTCAATACGTGATTCCTGAGCTGCAACAACGAGGCCGTTTTAAAACTGCATATAATGAAGGCTCGTTACGTCAAAAAATTTCAGGACACGGCGATTTGCTTCCATCGACGCATCCCGTCGAGCAATATCGATGTTCACCTTCCACACATTCATTCAATTTAAATCAACACGAAAAAATTAGAGCATAATTCTTGGAGTCTTCGATGGCACAGTCATCTTCATCAAAAAAACTCATTATTCTTGGGGCATTATTTGTTATTTTAATTGTTGGGCTTGTAATCTGGAATCAAAATAGACAAAGTCAGCATCAAGAGTTAGTGATCGGTATTAGCCCTCCTTTTGCTCACCCGCTGCAAGCGGCAGCCAAAGAAGCTGAAAAACAAGGGATTCATGTCAAGCTGGTTGAGTTTTCCGACTGGAATACGCCAAACATCACTTTAAATAATGGCGACATTGATGCCAATTTCTTTCAACATCAGCCTTTTCTAAGCAATGCAATTAAAGAAGGTGGTTATAAACTCAAAGCTTTTGGTGTGGGCGCAGCATCTCACGTCGGATTATATTCCAAAAAATATAAGTCACTGGATGAACTACCGCAAAATGCACGTGTTGTGGTTCCGAATGATCCAGTCAATCAAGGGCGTGCTTTGCTCTTACTGCAGCAAGCCAAACTGATTCAGCTTAAAGATCCAAACAATTACTTGTCTAAACTAAGTGATATCACAGTTAATCCAAAAAATCTGAAATTTATTGAAGTTGAAGGCCCTCAAACTGCACGTGCAATTGATGATGTCGACTTGGCATTTGGCTATCCACACTATTTGCGTTTGGCTAAAACAGCCGATCCAAATAGTGCCCTACTTTTAGACGACACAACCAATAAACGTTATGCCATCTTGTTTGTGGTCCGAGATGATTATGAAGATAAAGACGGTAAGCTGAAAAAATTTATTGAGATTTATCAAAATTCACCGGCGGTAAAAGCAGCCATCGATGAAGACATTGGACCAAAACTTTGGTTCCCAGGTTGGGTCTAGGAGGTTAATCATGGTTAGTTTTGGATCACAGGTTGATTTCTCACCGCCACATATTCAGATTCGTGCACTCAATAAAACCTATACATCGAATGGTCAGACTGTGCAGGCGCTTAAAGCCATTGATCTGGATATTCCACAAGGCAAAATTTTAGGCGTGATTGGAAAAAGTGGTGCTGGAAAATCATCTTTGTTACGCACGCTAAATGGACTAGAAACACCGAGTTCTGGCTCTATTAAAATTCATCAAGATGAATTAACCACACTTGATCACGCACAGCTCATTCATCTGCGTCAGAAAATTGGCATGATTTTTCAGCATTTTAATTTGATGTCGGCCAAAACGGTGTGGGACAACGTGGCGTTACCGCTTAAAATTGCAGGTCTAGATAAAGTAGAAATTCAACGCCGCGTCGATGAGGTTTTGGGCTTGGTCGATCTGGCACATAAAGCCGGGCAATATCCATCACAGCTCTCCGGTGGACAAAAGCAGCGTGTCGGGATTGCCCGAGCGCTGGTGCATCATCCTGAAATTTTACTGTGTGATGAAGCCACATCGGCGTTAGATCCTGAAAGTACCGCCACTGTTCTCTCCTTGTTAAAAAAGATTAATCGGGATTTAGGCATTACGGTGGTTCTGATCACGCATGAAATGCAGGTCATTCGTGAAATTTGTGATCAAGTGGTGGTTATAGATCAAGGGGAAATTGTCGAGTCTGGTTTGGTCTGGTCAGTTTTTTCAAATCCAAAGCAAAAAATCACTCAAGAACTGCTGAATCTTGAACAACTCAATTTACCTTTTACGCTTTACGAAGCGCCACAAGATCACTTAACGCATCGAATCATTAAAGTTCGTTATCAAACCGATCTTAAGCATCCCCCAAACTTAACCGATTTGCTGAGATTACTCGGGTCGCATACTTCTTTGTACCAGAGCCATGTCGATACTGTTCAGGATCACTTAATTGGTACATTAATTTTAGCCATACCAAAGCAAGCTTTTGATGCGCAGGTACTAAAACAACTGTCTCATTTTGTTTTTGATGTGGAGGTGATTGGTTATGCACAACCAACTTCTTGATTTATTACTCACAGGTACACTGGATACCTTACTAATGGTAGGCGTATCCGCTTTACTGGCATTTTTGATTGGTTTACCGCTCGCCGTTTTACTGGTGATGACCTCTGAACATGGGATCTATCCTTCTATTAAAATTAATCAGCCCATTGGCTGGGTCATTAATATTACCCGCTCTATTCCCTTTTTAATTTTAATGGTGGCGCTCATTCCAGTAACGCGCTGGATTGTCGGTACCAGTTATGGTGTGTGGGCGGCTGTTGTTCCACTTACACTTGCTGCAATCCCCTTTTTTGCGCGCATTTCCGAGGTCAGTTTGCGTGAGGTCGATCAGGGCCTGATTGAAGCTGCACAGGCCATCGGCTGTAATCGCAAACAGATCATCTGGCATGTACTCCTACCAGAAGCCATGCCTGGCATCGTGGCGGGTTTTACCGTTACTGTGGTTACCATGATTAATTCTTCGGCAATTGCAGGTGCCATTGGTGCAGGTGGTTTAGGCGATATCGCTTATCGTTATGGCTATCAGCGTTTTGATCTGACTATTATGTTTGCCGTTATTTCAGTTTTGATTGTATTGGTGATGCTGATACAAGCCACAGGCGATGCGCTTTCCAACCAACTCGATAAACGCAAAATCTAAACTTCTTTATGATTCACACTTCGCCATGACCTGACTTTGTCATGGCTTTCATGTAAAATCAGCCTCAATTTTTACATTACACTTTTTGTGAGTCATTTCATGGGTTTTAATTGCGGTATTGTGGGTCTACCAAACGTCGGTAAATCAACGCTTTTTAATGCATTGACCAAAGCAGCGATTGCAGCAGAAAACTTCCCGTTCTGTACCATCGAACCAAACACCGGGATTGTTCCTGTTCCAGATGCACGCCTAGATAAACTTGCAGAAATTGTAAAACCACAACGTATTATTGCAACCACAATGGAGTTTGTGGATATTGCTGGTTTGGTTGCGGGCGCATCGAAAGGTGAAGGCTTGGGTAACCAGTTTTTGGCAAATATTCGTGAAACTGATGCAATTGCGCACGTGGTACGTTGTTTTGAAGATGAAAACGTCATTCACGTGAATGGTAAAATCGATCCGCTAGACGATATTGCCACCATCAACACCGAACTTGCACTTGCCGATTTAGACACTGTAGCAAAAGCTTTGCTACGTTTGACCAAAGTTGCAAAAAGTGGTGATAAAGAAGCACTTGCAACTAAAGCCGTGCTAGAAAAAATTCAGCCATTGTTAGATGAAGGCAAGCCAGCACGCGCAGCCGACTTAAGCGATGATGAGCGTAAACTGATTCGTGGCTTTGGTTTAATGACCTTAAAACCAACCATGTATATTGCGAACGTTGCTGAAGATGGCTTTGAAAATAACCCGCATCTTGATGCCGTTAAAAAATTAGCAGCAGAAGAAAATGCGATTGTCGTGCCGCTATGCAACCAGATTGAAGCCGAAATTTCATTGCTAGAAGATGAAGATCGTGCCGAATTTTTAGAAGCTATGGGAATGGAAGAACCAGGCCTGAATGTTGTAATTCGTGCAGGTTATGCCCTACTTGGTTTACAAACCTACTTCACTGCCGGTGTACAAGAAGTACGTGCATGGACCGTAAAAGTAGGTGCGACTGCACCTCAAGCAGCCGGTGTGATTCATACCGACTTCGAAAAAGGTTTTATTCGTGCAGAATGTGTTGCCTATAACGACTTTGTTCAGTACAACGGCGAAGCAGGTGCCAAAGAAGCGGGTAAATGGCGTCTTGAAGGTAAAACCTATGTTGTTCAAGACGGTGATGTGCTGCATTTCCGTTTTAACGTATAAAATATTCGTTCAAAAAAGGCCAGCTCATGCTGGCCTTTTTTAAATTTACAAACATTTATTAAATAATAATTACAATGATAATCATTATCAATATATTTACATATTCTAATCCATCGCCTAAACTCACATGGAAAGAACGACTTAAAATATCTCAAAGGACAACACCCCATGGCCTATAGCTTACCTGCACTGAATTATGCCTATGACGCACTTGAACCGCATATCGATGCCAAAACGATGCAGATTCATCACACCAAGCATCATCAAACTTATATCAATAATATCAACGCTGCGATTGAAGGCACTGAATGGGAAAAACTGTCAGTTGAAGATCTGGTTGCAAAGGTGCATGAGGTACCAAGCGATTTAAAACATACAGTGATCAATAATGCTGGCGGTCATGCCAACCACAGTCTGTTTTGGACGATTATGAGCCCTCAAGGTGGTGGTGAACCCCATGGCCCTGTGTCCGATGCAATACGACAACAATTAGGTGGCTTTGATGCATTTAAAGAAGCTTTTACCAAAGCCGCATTATCTCGCTTTGGCAGTGGTTGGGCATGGCTCAGTGTGACACCACAAAAAACGCTGGTGGTTGAAAGCAGCGCCAATCAGGACTCACCACTCATGCATGGCAACACGCCTATTTTGGGTCTTGATGTTTGGGAACACGCTTACTATTTACAGTATCAAAATCGTCGCCCTGAATATATCGCGGCATTTTATCAAGTGATTGATTGGGATGAAGTCAATCATCGTTATCAGGATACATTGAAATAAGGAGTTAACTCATTTGTACACAACAACAGGTCTGTATGAAATGCCCCTTTTTCATGTGTTTCGATTGCTGCTTGGTATTTTGATTTTAATCACAGGACTGGTAATTTTAATTCTTCGTTTAATATGAGCGATTGATCCTCTGTGCTGGATTGCGATTTGTTTATGCTGCTTCAAAATGCAATAAAACATCATGCAGTCCAGCTTTTATAGCTTCAATTTAAAAGAAGGCGTAATAGAATAGTTTAGCTATGCAAATTTTCATGATACATGATGCTGGAGTGCTGCAATTTCCTGCATTAAAAAATCTACAAATATACGGATTTTTGCAGACATGTGCCGATTTTGTGGATACAAAATAGAAAAGCGCCGAGTCCTAGGCGTTAAAGTGCTAAGTACCTCAACCAATTCGCCGCGCTCAACTGCTGGTTGTGCGATAAAGTGATAAATCTGAAACAAACCACCTCCTGCTTTTGCCCATGTCAAACACCCCATAACATCATCATAAACCCGTCGACGACTTTTAAAGCCGTAATTGAAATCATTGCCGTGGCTATCTTTAAAAATCCATGGCATGGCGCGGCCTGTACTGGGCAGAATAAACTGAATGCACTGATGCTGATCAAGCGCTGCAACCGTTCTGGGTTCAGCATACTGTTGTAAATATTCAGGGGCAGCAAAAACGCCCAAGGTTGCATCTTCAAGCGTACGCGCAATGAGTCGGGAGTCTTTGGGAATACCCAAACGAATGGCCAGATCAAAACCTTCTTCCACAAAATCGATGACTCGATTGGAGATATTTAGCTCAATTTCAATTTGTGGATATTTTGCCTGAAATTTAGGCAGCAGAGGCAGAAGCCGATAATGAGCATACGGTGTTCCAACACTAATCCTTAATGTACCACTTGGACTGTGCTGATCGCCTGTAATCATGCGCTCTACTTCTGAAATTTGCTCCAGTGCCTGCTGACAGTGTTGATAATAGAGCTCCCCTTCACACGTTAGCTTAATACTACGTGTGGTTCGCGCAAAAAGGCGCACACCGAGCCTTGCTTCCAAGCGTCCGATAGAACGGCTGACTGAAGCCGGTGTAATGCCCAAACCTTCTGCCGCAGCAGTAAAACTTCCCAGCTCTGCCGCTTTACAGAACAATTCTATACTGGCCAATTGGACCGAATCAAAATGTCGCATTTATTCTCTGATGTAATAAATAAATTACCATTCGGTTAATTTATCTTTATTTATCACTCTAATAAAGTTGCAGTTACAAAAGATGCCTGATTTAAGGCTGAAATAACTGCAACGTATTTGGTTAGTGAGAAAACATGTTTCTGTCACGTTTATTTCGTATTTTTGCCTTGTTGCTGGTGGGTGCGGCATCATTCACGCACGCCGCATCTAAAGGTGAAGTTCTGGTGTTACTCTCGAGTGAAACCGAACTTCCACTACAAGGAAAGAAATCGTTTCCGTCGGGTTATTATGTCAATGAGTTTGGTGTGCCAGCCGATGCCCTCATCAAAGCAGGATACACCCTGACAATTGTCACCCCAAAAGGCAATGTACCCAAGCCAGACGTCCGCTCGATTGATTCGGTCTATTTTGGAAAAAATCGCAATGAAATGCTGCGAATCAAAAAATTGACTGAACAATTGACTCAAGCGCAGAACGTACGTTCATTACAAGATGTGATGCAACATGGGCTTGATCGCTATTCAGCTATTTTTATTCCGGGTGGACATGCACCACTCATTGACCTAGCGAATAATCCGATGGTGGGTACCACCCTGCAACACTTTCATCGCAAAGGCAAACCGACCGCAGCGATTTGTCATGGCCCGATTACCCTATTAGCTGCGCAAAAAGATCCTAAGGCATTTGAACAGTCACTGATCCAAAATCAAAAAATGAATGCTGAGGGTTGGATCTATCATGGTTATCAAATGACCATTTTCTCGAATGAAGAAGAACACGTGTTTGAAAACTCACTTCACGGCGACAAATTACACTATTACCCAGCCAACGCGATGAAAAAAGCAGGCGGCAATATGCAGTTTGCCAAGGCATGGCAACCACATGTTGTGATTGACCGTGAACTGATTACGGGTCAAAACCCATATTCAGACCATGCGCTCGCCCAAGCGTTACTTAAAGCACTTGCTACTCAAACCCAACATTCACCTAAAATCTAGAGGAATCTCCATGCAAAATTTCACATTTTACAACCCAACAAAAATTGTATTTGGTCAAAATTCTGTCGAACAGCTTGAGACGTTAATTGCTTCCGACGCGCGCATCATGATGATTTATGGCGGACAAAGTGCGGAAAAAACAGGAACACTCAAAGAAATTCGTGATGTGTTAGGGCACCGTATTGTAAAGGAATTTGGTGGTGTAGAACCAAATCCACGCTATGAAACACTTATGCGCGCAGTAGAGCTAATCAAAAGCAACGATATTGATTATTTGCTTGCTGTGGGTGGCGGTTCTGTCATTGATGGCACCAAATTTATCGCAGCGGCAGCCTTGTACACGGGCGAACCATGGAACATCCTTAAAAATCAGGGTGCCGACGTAGAACAAGCACTGGCATTTGGTTGTGTACTGACGCTACCGGCTACTGGTTCTGAAATGAATGCGGGCGCTGTAATCACCCGTGGTGAAACTCAAGACAAACTGTTTTTTAACAGTACCCATGTATTTCCGCAGTTCTCAATTCTTGATCCGCTTAAAACCTATACTTTGCCAGAGCGTCAATTGGCCAATGGAGTAGTCGATGCCTTTACCCATGTCATGGAACAATATCTGACTTATCCAGCAGGCGGTTATATTCAGGATCGAATGGCCGAAGGATTGTTACAAACCCTGATTGAAATTGGCCCACGTGTTTTAAGCGCTGAAAAAGACGATGAAGCACGTGCCAATTTAATGTGGGTAGCAACCCTTGCACTGAATGGTCTAATCGGTGCAGGTGTCCCGCAAGACTGGTCGACACATATGATTGGTCATGAACTCACCGCACTGTACGAGATTGACCATGCACGTACACTTGCCGTGGTGTTGCCAGCAAACCTAAGTGTAAGACGCGAAAGTAAAGCGGCCAAGTTACTGCAATATGCAGAACGTGTATGGCAGATCCGTGAAGGATCAGAGCAAGCGCGTATTGATGCTGCCATTGAGCAAACCAAAGCATTTTTTAAAGCAATGGGAATTCCAACTCAACTTGGCGATTATGACTTAGGTAATGAAGCAATCGACAAGGTTGTGGCTCAACTTGAGCATCATGGTATGACCGCTTTGGGCGAACACAGTGATGTGACTTTGGCAATCAGTCGTCAAATTCTTGAAAAAGCACTCTAATAGAGTGCTGTCTACTCCCATGAGAATTTTAATGAATGATAGTCACTACTTAAGACCGAGGAAAATCACATGAAAGCATTAGTTTTAACTCAAGTCGGAACACCTTACACGCTGCATGTCGAAACCGATATCGAGATACCCGAACCCGCTGCTGGTGAAGTTCGTATCAAAGTGATGAGTTCGAGTATTAATCCGGTCGACTACAAGTTTGCCAAAAACGGTACAACTCTTCAGTTACCCCATATTTTGGGAATTGATGCTGCTGGTATTGTCGATGCTGTAGGGCATGACGTCACCACTTGGAAAAAAGGCGACCGAGTCATCAGTCTAACCAATTTATGGCGCTGGGGTGGTTTTGCAGAATATGTCGTGGTTGATGCAAATAGTATCAGTGCAATACCGGAACAGTTAGATTTTAATGCGGCCGCGACAATCCCATGTGCCGGTATTACCGCTTGGCAAGCGTTAAATCGTAAGGCACCACTTCATGCAGGTCAGCGAATTTTGGTGAATGGTGCGGGTGGCGGTGTCGGTGGTTTCGTTGTGCAACTGGCTAAGCTTATGGGTCTGGAAGTGTATGCTACTGCCTCTAGCGAACCAAAACGCATCAAAGCACTTGGCGCTGACCACATCATCAATTACAAACAAGACAATATTGTTGAACGTATTCATGCGCTCACTGAAGGTCGCGGTGTAGATGCGGTGATTGATTTGATTTCATCTGAAACGTCTCTACAACTTGCAACAGTGCTGCGTCATAACGGTCATTTGATTTCGGTATCAGGACGGATTGATCAGAACCCAATTCCTTCTTTTACCAAAGCGATTTCAATTCATGAAGTGGCTTTAGGCTTTGCCTATCAACACGGCGATGATGAAAATCTACGTGATATTGCTGCTGGTGGTGAATTCTTAGCTGCGCTTATGGCAAATGGCAAACTCGACCCGATGATTCAAAACGTGATCACACTAGATGAGTTGGAAAATGGTTTGCATCAGGCCGAGCACGGCAAAACACAAGGCAAAGTAGTGATCGAAATTGCCAAAGCAAGCTGATGGTCATTGATAGTAAACTACGTTCATATAGCGAATACGTTGGCTGCATGAACGTATTTAATTTATGCATAAGCGAACTTTTTGACAAACAAATATAAAGTATTTGAAAGCCAACTTCACATCAAACGTGATGAAGCTTAACCTGATATTAAAAGCAAAATTAAGACAAATAAACAACAAGAAAACTCATCTTTTGATCAACAAATTTTTAATTTAATTATGAATAAAACAGATTAAGCTCAGAAACAGGCACTAACGCCCCATGAATAGAAGATATACAATGAAAAAGATTTCAACGGTACTGCTTGCGGCTTCTTTCGCGATGTTAAGTGCCACCGCTTTTGCTTGTCCTAAAGGCACTGAATTACAAGGCGGAACTGGCCCACACCATAAAGGTGGAAAATGTGTAGCAGTTAGCGGTAAAAAAATGGCCGCGAAAACCGACAAGAAAATGATGGCTGAAAAAAGCAAACCAATGACAACGGCAATGCCTGCTAAAACTGAACCAGCAAAAACCAAATCTTAATCAACATATTGAATATAAAAAAGCGAGATCAACTCGCTTTTTTATTTATATCGTTTATCGCTTCGGATCTGTATTACCCAATGCAGGATTAGCTATCGCATCTTTACATTGTGCTTTGTCTCGCTCGTAATCAGCTTGTCGCTGCGCAAGTGTGGAGCTACCCGTGATCACTTCACGTGACCATGTATCCAGTGAAGTCAGTGCTTTGCGACATAAAGCATACTTGCCCTCTGTAACTGAGTCAGTCATTTTGACATTAATGCGCCAGTCGGTACTAAGCTTACGCAATGGCTTTCTTACCTGCTCTTCAATCTCATCTTTTTTGCCATCATAAACAATAGGATCGATTTGATTGATCAGCTTCCACGCTTCATTTGCATAGGTTGTTGCATCATTGGTCAATTTTGGTGCAGCTTTAATTTCAACTTTTTCTTTTGAACCTGATGTATGGTCTTGGCTACAACCAGACACAACCAGTCCAAATAAAACACATGAAATTAAACCAGAAGTTTTAAGCGTTGAGATCATTATCCACGATTATCCATCTGAACATTCGGCTCTATGCTAGTGAATTAAGCGATAATACTCAATCATTGATTTACTTTATCAATGCACTAAATTCGTTCATTTAAGATGGACTTAAATGATGACAGACAACTGTTCAGACTTACGTTAGTTTTCTAAGTGTTTCGCACTTAAATACCTCAATCTATTAGATTATTTATTAGACAACAAAAGTCACTAATTTATGTGAATCAAGGCGTCAATCCAGTAAAAGTTCTGTTATGCTTAAAAGCCCTACTTCTTGCATGGATGATTCGCATGAGCGTCACAATTGGTACTCCCCTTCAATCTTCTGCATTTAAAGTGTTACTGTTAGGTTCGGGAGAACTTGGTAAAGAGGTTGTGATTTCATTACAGCGTCTTGGTGTCGAAGTTCATGCGGCAGATCGTTATGATCATGCACCAGCAATGCAAGTAGCGCATTATTCTTATACGCTCAATATGGCCGATCCGGTCGAACTTAAAAAACTCATCGAAGACGTTAAACCGCATTTGATCGTGCCTGAAATTGAAGCAATTGCCACTGAAGTATTGCTTGAAATTGAGCGTAATCAAACTGCAACCGTTATTCCATCGGCAAAAGCAGTCAACCTGACCATGAACCGTGAAGGCATTCGACGCTTGGCTGCTGAAGAATTAGGTTTACCAACCTCAGCCTACCGCTTTGCCGAATCTTTAGAAAGCTTCAGGGCAGCCTGCGATGACATTGGTTATCCAAACTTTGTAAAACCTGTCATGTCGTCATCCGGTAAAGGTCAATCACGAGTTAAGAGCTTTGAAGAAGTCGATGCTGCATGGGAATATGCACAAACCGGTGGTCGGGTAAATCAGGGCAAAGTGATTGTAGAATCTCAAATTGATTTTGATTTTGAAATTACCCTACTCACCGTACGTGCCAAAAACCCTCAAACAGGCCAAATCGAAACACATTACTGTGACCCGATTGGGCATCGCCAAGACGCAGGTGATTATGTTGAAAGCTGGCAACCACAACCAATGACAGATGCGGCGCTAGCAGAATCTAAACGCATTGCAAATAAAGTCACCACAGCACTTGGCGGTTGCGGTATTTTCGGTGTTGAGCTGTTTGTCAAAGGTGATCATGTCTGGTTTAGCGAAGTATCACCACGTCCACACGATACTGGGCTGGTTACGCTTGCTTCACAATTTCAAAGCGAATTTGAATTACATGCGCGTGCCATTTTAGGGCTGCCTGTAAACACAGCGCGCCACAGCGTAGCGGCCAGTGCCGTGATTTATGCAGGTACAGATGCAAATAATTTAAGTTTTGATCAGCTCAATACAGCACTGTCGCATCCAGATACGGATTTGCGCCTCTTTGGTAAACCAGAAGGCTTTAAACGTCGCCGTATGGGTGTTGCCACTGCACGCGCTGAAACGACTGACGCAGCTCGCACATTGGCACAGCAAGCAGCCGATCAGGTTCATGTTGTACTTCCTGAATAATCATTCAATTTAATATGAGTCCATTTTTATGATTATTACTTCACCGCTGCTGGATTATGTCACCAGTCATCACGATATCAAGGCAATTAATCAATGGCGTGCAGATGTCGAACAGCAGATTCAGGAGTATTATGAAAATGGACACTCCATTCGTGATGTCGTCATTGCACGATCTAATCTGATTGATGAAGCCCTGATATTTTTGTGGAAACATGCCGGGCTTGATCAATCACGTTTGGGGCTTTTTGCAGTGGGTGGCTATGGCCGAAAGGAAATGCTGCCCTACTCCGATGTCGACATCATGATTTTGGCAGAAGATGAAATTGATCCAGAGCTAGAAAAACAGATCTCGACATTTATTTCATCGCTTTGGGATGTAGGAAATTTTAAACCCGGCACCAGCGTTCGTACTATTCAAAACTGCGTTGAACAGGCCACCAATGATCTGACCGTTGCAACCACGCTGATTGAAGCGCGACTTATTACCGGCAATCCAGATTTAGCTAAATGGCCCCGCCGAATTGTTTCACAAACCTGGACCGACAAAACCTTCTTCGATGCCAAAATGGCAGAGCAAGCAAAACGGCACGCCCAGCACAATAACACCGAAAGCAACCTTGAGCCTGATATTAAAAATGCACCTGGTGGCATTCGCGATATGAATCAAATTGGATGGATCGCAAAACGCCATTTCCGTGTGAATCGGATCTATGATTTGGTGCATTTAGGCTTTATTACCGAGTACGAACTCAAGATTCTTGAGGAAGCAGAAAGCTTTTTATGGGAAATTCGTCATCACTTGCACCGACTCAGCAAACGTGATGAAAACCGGCTACTGTTTGATCATCAGCGTGAAATTGCAGCCAAATTTGGATATACCCGCCTTGACGGTCAGCCAGCCAACTATGCGGTTGAACAATTTATGAAGCGGTACTACCGCACTGCCCAGCAAATTTCTACACTCAATGAAATGCTATTGGCTTATTTTAATGAATCAGTCATTACGCCTCGACTTCCCAATTACGAGCGTAAAATCGAAGAAATTAATGAAAATTTTAAGCTCGTAGACAAAAAACTTGCCGTTCAGCATCATAAAGTTTTTTCTGAGAATCCGAGTGCTATTTTAGAGCTTTTCTATTTGCTGGCCAATCGTCCAGAAATTGAAGGAATTCGTGCGCGAACCTTGCGCTTATTAATTATGGCCGCAAAGCGTATTGATCAAGAATTTCGAGACAATCCAGCGCATCAAGCCCTATTTATGGCCATTATCCGCTCGCCATACCGCCTATACGACACACTGGTCGATATGAAACGTTATGGAATTTTGGGTAATTATATTCCTGCGTTTGGTCAAATCATGGGCCTCATGCAGTACGATCTATTTCATATCTATACCGTCGATGCGCATACTTTATTGTTGATTCGTAATCTTAATCGATTCAAAGAAACTGAATTTGCACAACACTTTCCAGTGGTAAGCTCCGTATTCCAGCGTTTGGCACGTCGTGATATTGTCTATCTGGCTGCTATTTTTCACGATATCGCCAAGGGCCGTGGCGGTGATCATAGTGAATTGGGTGCAGAAGATGCGATCGAATTTTGCCGAGCGCATGGTTTCACCGAACGTGAATGTAAACTGGTCGCATGGTTGATTCAAAACCACTTGTTAATGTCGCTCACTGCACAGAAAAAAGATATTTCAGATCCAGATGTCATTAAAGAGTTCGCTGAAAAACTCGGTGACATGGAACATCTTGACTATTTATATACACTTACCGTCGCTGATATTAATGCCACCAATCCAAAGCTTTGGAATACTTGGCGCGCCTCATTAATGCGTCAGTTATACACGTATTCACGTGATGTGATTCGTTCAGGTTTGGGCCGCCCAGTCGACTATCAAATGCTGATTGAAGACACCAAGTTTACTGCGAGTGAAATACTGGTCAATGAGTTTTCACTTGATGCAGTCGAACGGGTCTGGCAAGAGCTTGGTGATGAATACTTCCTCAAAGAGTCAGCAGATGAAATCGCGTGGCATACGCGTGCTATTTTGCTTCACGGCGATAACTCCGCACCACTGGTGTTGCTTCGTGCACACCGCCAATCTGCACAAGACGCGGTACAAATCTTTATTTATACACAAGATAAGCCTAACCTTTTTGCCACCACTGTGGCGGTGTTAGATCGTATGAATCTGGATGTACAAGATGCACGGATTATTACTGCCACCAAAGCATTTAGTTTAGATACTTACTTGGTCTTAGATCGTTTTGGCACCCTGCTCACCGATCCAGACCGAGAGCACACTGTAAAATCGGCTTTGGTGCAGGCACTGAGTCAATCTGATAAATATCCTGGACTAATGCAGCGCCGTATTCCGCGTCAATTGCGCCATTTTGACATTGAAAATACAGTAGATGTCACACTCAATGAAGCACTGCAACAAAATATGGTGGAAATCTCAACGCTTGACCAGCCGGGCTTATTGGCTCGTGTAGGTGGCTTGTTTATGATGCAAGGACTAGATATTCATTCAGCAAAGATTGCGACACTGGGTGAGCGCGCTGAGGATATTTTCTTTGTCACCAAAAAAGATGGCCGACCGATGACCACCGATGAAGCCACTCTGTTTGCAGCGCAACTAAAATCTGCACTAGATGAGGCTTCGAGCCAAATCGCGATTCAACATTAATATTTTTACTGGTAACTGTTTCATGAACGCTAGCTTGTCTTTACTGCACCCTTACCCATTTGAAAAGCTGAATGCCCTTTTTAAGGATATTACGCCCGCAGACCTCCCGTTAATTCCATTATCGATTGGGGAGCCAAAACATCCTGCACCAGCTTTTGTAAAACAAGCAATCGTGGAACATTTTAATCATCTTTCAACCTATCCAAACAGTAAAGGTTTGCCAGAGCTACGTGACAGTATTGCAAATTGGCTACAGCGTCGTTTTAAACTAAATCAGATCAGTGCAGACTCACAGATTTTACCAGTCACAGGTACACGCGAAGGAATTTTTTCTTTTGTACAGGCGCTGATCAATCGTGACGAAACACCTTATGTGGTCATGCCTAATCCTTTTTATCAAATTTATGAGGGTGCAGCATTACTTGCCGGCGCAAAACCGTATTTCATCAACTGTACAGCAGAAAATGACTATTTAGGTGACTTTGATGCCGTTCCTGCCGAAGTGTGGGAAAAAACAGCTTTGCTGTTTGTGTGTACACCTGGAAATCCAACAGGTGCAGTACTCTCAAAAGAGAAATTTAAAAAACTGATTGAACTGTCAGATCAGTATAATTTTGTGATTGCATCAGATGAATGCTACTCAGAACTCTGGTTTGACCAGCCACCTGTCGGCTTATTGGAAGTATGTGCCGAAATTGGGCGCGATGACTATAAAAACTGTATCGTTTTCCATTCGTTATCCAAGCGTTCAAATTTACCGGGTATGCGCTCTGGTTTTGTGGCGGGTGATGCAGCATTGCTCAAGCCTTATTTACAGTTCCGTACCTATCATGGTGCGGCAATGCCGGTTCAACATCAATTGGCTTCTATTTACGCATGGAACGATGAAGTACATGTTGAAGAAAACCGCCAGCAATATCGCGCGAAATTCGACATGTTTCAGTCAGAATTAGGCGGTTTGCTACCGCTTCAAAAGCCTGATGCGGGTTTTTATTACTGGTTGCAAGTCGATAACGATGAAGCCTTTGCCAAAATGCTGATGGAAAAAGCCCACATCAAGGTTTTGCCAGGTCGTTATCTTTCGCGTGATACTTCAACAGGTAATCCGGGTGAAAATCATGTACGTATGGCATTGGTCGCAGATCTGGCACAATGTGAACAAGTTGTGGCACGATTAAAGAAAATTTTATAATCAATCAAGCTTAAAAAAAGCCTCTCTATTGAGAGGCTTTTTTCTTAGAAATCAAAGCTTGCACTGAGCATAAATGTACGTGGCAATCCGGCAACCAAATAACCATTATTGGTATTGGAACTGCTATTGATATTGTCGTACAAACCTACCGATGCCCAATAGTTTTGATCAAAGACATTATTGATTTTGAAATTAAATGTGGTTGGCGTTTGCCCTAATTGAGTTTTGTAAATTGCCCCTAAATCGAGCGTAGTCCAGTCTTTCACCTTAAGTGTGTTGTCTAGGCTTGCATAACTTGATCCGGTATAAACCAGTTGGGCATTAAGCGAAATATCTGCTGCAATGGGTAGTTTCCAGTCCGCTCCAATGTTAGCCTGAAACTTAGGTACACCCACCTCATCCTTTGAATCATAAGCAATCGACCCTGTATTTTCTTGTTTAGCATGCATCCATGTTGCACCGCCTAATACAGTAATTGCATCTGTAAGTTTGCCATAAGTATTAAGTTCAACACCTCGATGAACATATTCACCTGCATCACTAAATACCTGATTTTGAATAACAGCACGCTGTTTGTTGATATCAAATAGACTCAAACTTGCACCGAAAGTTCCATTTTCATACTTTGTTCCAATTTCTTTTTGTTTTGCAACAAATGGCTTTAATGTAGTTGTGGTGCCATTATTGGTATTACTTAAACCCTTGGCCAACGACTCAATGTAATTACCATACACCGAAATTTCTGGTGTTAACTTGTATGAAACACCTAATACTGGTGTAAATTTGCTTTCATCATAGGCGGTTTTTTCCCCATTATTATACGCATAATTATCTTGCATAATCGTTTGATATCGCCCACCAAACATTAGATTAAGTCGATCATCAAGTGCCTTTAGGTTGTCTCCAATTGCAATACTTCTTAACCGTGTACGTGTCGTCAGTTTGGGTGAATTCAACTCATTTCCAGAATATACAGGCGATGTTGCAAGTGGCTGATCGTATTGCACTGGCATATATAAGTTGTTGGTATATTGATTCGCAAAATCCATAATGTAGGCATTACGGGAATTCAATTGAAATGCCGATGCTGCAAGTACGAATTGATGCGATATGTCGCCAGTATTCAGTTTGGTACGTAGGCCGATTTCTCCTGTATTGACCATATCTACCCGAGCATTGTCAAACCGATAAAATGTGCTATCACCCGTACTTGCATTACTCAGTGTAAGATTAGCTAGGCTATTACGCTCTTCACCATGACGAAAACCATAGGCTGCATAGGCAGTAACAGCATCAGTCAGATCATATTCTGCACGGTAACTTCCAAAATAATTTTCTTCATTTGAATAAGTCCATTTTTGCGCATAATTACTTGATGCTTTAACCGCAGAAGGCACACTCGTTACAGCAGCACCTAATGTTACATTGGGTCTAGTCGCCTCTAGTCTATTATTGCTATATCCCATATCGCCCGATAGACGCAAACGCTCACCTCGATAGTCTAGCCCTATCGCAGTCAAACCTAATGTATTTTTTTCATGATCAACCGCGGTATGACCACCATGATAAGCCGTATTGACTCGCACACCAAACTGTTGATCCTCTCCAAAACGTCGGGCTACATCGCTAGCAACATACCCTCCATTAAAATCGGTTCCTAACGTGACACGATTTAAAGGCTCATTTCCAGCACGTTTAGGCAACAGATTTATTGCACCCCCAATACCACCACTACTTGGCATCGCCCCATTTAAAAATGAAGAAGTGCCTTTTAGTAATTCCACACGTTCGAACAATTCAGTCGGAATATATTGGCGTGGTAAAATAGAATACAAGCCGTTATACGCCGTATCATCTGAGCCAAGATTAAAACCGCGAATATAATAGTTTTCTTGGAAGTTTCCAAAGCCACGCCCCACCCGCACACTTGGATCGGCTTTAAGTACATCACCAACACTCTTTGCTTGCCGCTCTTGAATGTATTGATTGGTGTAGGCACTTAGACTAAACGGCGTATCCAAATTTTTTTGATTTCCAAAAATACCAATTCGCCCTCCCGATGCAACCTGACCTCCAGCATAAGCCTCCATAAGACCATCTGCCGATGCATCTGCACTTGCGACCACGCGGATGGTTTCAAGTGCAGTTACAGTTGTGGATTTTTGTTGAGATTCATCTAGTGAAGCTTGTACTTCAGCATGAATAATTTGCGTACCAGCTACACAGGCCATAAGCATGACCAAAGGTTTGATTTTTCGCATGGCTGACTCAGGGAGAAAAATTTACACAAATACTAAATGAGAATAACAATAATTAAAAGAATTATTATTAAATAAAACTCATTCTCATATTTTCTAATTATGCCCTTTATGATTGTGATTCTTATAGTACATATCTCCAAACTCAAAAAAAGAGCTATACATAACCAATCAAAAGTATTGAAAAAATGCAAAATGCTCCAGCGGATAGATAATACAATTTACAAGAATTCCGTTGTAAAAAGTTTAATGACTGATCGAATGTGAACATTCGAACCAAAAAAAGGTTCCAAACTAAAACGACCACTACCATCCAGATTGAAATTGAAAGTTTTTCATACCAATCGAACTGCTCAGCTATTAAAATACTCAAGCTACTGTAAAAAAGTATATTTTTTGGATTAACTAGGCTAGATTGAACACCTTTGATGAAATGTATTTTTTCCTTACGGATGTGTAAATTATTTTCACGTCTCAAATTCAACGGTGATTTGGCATAAAGGATACATAAATAAGAGAGATAGAATAAATATAAAATACCGATCCATTTGATGGCTACGAGAATACTTTTATCGATATTGATTAGTAATTGTAATCCAATAAATACCAAAGCGATAATGACCGCATTTCCCAACGCTACTCCGCAACAGACTAAAATGGCTGCATTTCGATTATGGCGCAATAGCGTTGTTAAAATGAGAAAAAAATCTGGTCCTGGAGAAAGTAAGGCAATAAAGTGAGTGAGCGCAATCGCAATAAACAGTTCCACAAGGTATCTCGCAATAAATCATCAACACGAGATTAAGTATTTAGATATGTATTATCTTGTATAAAATTGCGCGTCATAGATAGTTGATACTGTCTAGGCGTCGCACCAGCGAACTGCTTAAAAACCCGATGAAAATGGCTCTGGTCGCTAAAACCTAAATCATAAGCAATTGCTGTGATTGACTTTCCTGTTTTAAGTTGTTGTCGAGCTTGATGAATACGAAGATTCAACTGAAATGCATGTGGAGTTAACCCTAAATTTTGTTTAAATAATCGTATGATTGTAAAGCGGCTCAATCCACTCGACTGAGCAAGTTCTTCAAGGGAAAGAAAGGTTTGGTGCTGGTTAAGAAGATTTATTAATTCATCTAAAGCCGCTCTTAAATACTGCTTATTGTGTAAAAAACACCAAGACATTGAAGGGAAAATAAATTGAATGAGCGTATCTATTAATTGTTGCTCTTTTTCTAAAACAGTAAAATTTGGATTAAATAGTGTCTCATTCATTTTGCAGAACGATTGATACACTTCAGATTTTTGAATAATTTCAGGTTTTAAAACAGGTATTTTCTGTTCGATGCTATTCGATAAACCCTCTTCAATAAGAGCTGAAAGCCACGATGCATCTAAGTGCATCATTTGATAACTCCAGTCTTGATTGGGTAATGGATTACACGAGTGCTCTGTAAATGCTGGCACAATCACCAGACTACCTGGAGTTAAGCGCTCGAATTGGTGAAAGGCACTACTAAAGCAACTAAAACCGGCATCAACAGCACCAATCGAAAAAGTTTCATGACTATGCGATTTGTAGCAAGTTCGACTGGTACATGCCTTACGCGTTTCCACATAAGGCATGCGAGCATCTGACCAGAACAGATTACTTGAATGATTCAACATTAAAAAAGCCAAGCATTAAACTTATGCATTGCCCAAAGCTTTCTCAATATCTTCTTCTAGGCTTTCTGGTTTTGTGGTTGGTGCATAACGATTCAACACCTTCCCGTCACGGCTAACAAGAAACTTAGTAAAGTTCCATTTGATATTTTCGCTGCCCAAAATCCCTTTTGCTTCACGGGTAAGATAACGAAAAATCGCATGTGCTTCTGGACCTTTAACATCAACCTTGGCAAACATCGGGAAGCTTACGCCATAATTGCGTTGACAAAATGAGCCAATTTCCTGATTTGAACCTGGATCTTGCCCTCCAAACTGGTTGCATGGAAAACCTAAAACTTCAAAACCCTGTTCTTTGTATTTTTCATAAATTTTTTCTAAACCAGCAAATTGTGGCGTAAAACCACATTTGCTTGCAGTATTTACGATTAAAAGTACTTTGCCCTGATAATCGGCAAGTGACTTCGTCTCTCCCTCAAGTAAATCTGCTTCAAATTGATAAAGGTTGGTCATGGATAAGTTTCCTCATCATTCTTCTCGTCGGTTTTTAATTGTAATGACGCCGAATTTACGCAATATCGCAATCCTGTCGGCTGTGGTCCATCTTCAAAAACATGCCCTAAATGAGCGTCGCAGTGATGACAAACAATCTCTGTTCGAACCATTCCATGCGATAAATCGTCATGCTCCTCTATTGCGGTGGTGTTAATCGGTTTATAAAAACTTGGCCAGCCACAGCCACTATCATATTTAGTGATTGAAGAGAATAATTCTGCACCGCAGCAACGACATACATAGGTACCCGATTGCTTTGTATTCCAGTACTGACCTGTAAAAGCAGGCTCAGTGCCCTTTTGTCGCGTGATTCGGTACTCTTCTGGTGATAACTCTCTTTGCCATTCTCGTTCTGTTTTGTTGAGTTTTCCCATGATAGTTTCCCTAGCTATTTTGCTGTTTAAAATAGGATAATCTTATATTTACGTCATTCAATCTAAAATTTCTAGTGTTTCATGCACAATTTACAAAACACGTATAATTGAACCAAAAGCAAAAAGTAAGCAATATTATTTTTTAAGTAAGCAGTAGTTATGTAACCAATGCTTCATTGTAAGCAAAATACATGTTAATCTTTGTCCATTCTTGCTAAGGATAAAAAAATGTCTCAAAAAAAGAGCGTTATTTTTAAAAACCTACTGCCTGTGATTAAACAATATCAACAGCTCGGTTATACGCATGAAAAAATTGTGACCTTACTCAAAGACCAGCATGATCTTGATTTGGTTACAACTGAAACATTTAAAAGCTATTTATATCGTTATGCAAAAGTGAACCCTCCTCCTTCTGAGACCCTCAAAATGACGAACACGACCCAAACCCCACGAGAAATTAAAAAGTCTTCTAAGCTCGAGCATGTATGCTACGACATTCGTGGTCCTGTGTTACGAGCGGCCAATGAAATGGAAGAACAAGGACATAAAATTATTAAGCTCAATATTGGCAATCCTGCTCCGTTTGGATTTGAAGCACCACAAGAAATTATTAATGATGTCGCACTAAATTTACCTAATGCGATTGGTTACACCGACTCAAAGGGTATCTTCCCTGCACGCAAAGCCATTTGCCAGTATTATCAGCAAAAAGGCATCCGTGATATGCATGTCAACGATGTCTATGTCGGCAACGGCGTATCAGAACTGATTGTCATGGCTATGCAAGGCTTGCTCGACGACGGCGATGAAATGCTCGTGCCTATGCCAGACTATCCACTTTGGACCGCTGCGGTAAACCTTTCAGGAGGAACCGCCATTCACTATAAATGTGATGAAGAAAATAGCTGGTATCCTGATCTTGCCGACATGGAAAGTAAAATCACACCCAATACACGCGGTATTGTGATTATCAACCCAAACAACCCGACAGGTTCAGTTTATCCACGTCATGTTTTGGCACAAATTGTCGCATTGGCAAAAAAATATGACCTGATTTTATTTGCAGACGAAATCTACGATAAAATCGTTTACGATGGCATTGAACATGTGTCTGTTGCTGCACTTGCTGGCGACCAGTTGTGCATCTCATTTAACGGCTTATCAAAATCTTATCGTGTTGCGGGCTATCGTTCAGGCTGGATGGCTATTACAGGCGATAAATCACGCGCGAAAGATTATATTGAAGGGCTGGACATGCTGGCTTCAATGCGCTTGTGTGCCAACCATCAGGCCCAATATGCCATTCAAACTGCGCTAGGGGGCTATCAATCGATTAACGACTTGATTCGCCCGAGTGGTCGTTTATACGAACAACGCAATATTGCGTGGGAAATGCTCAACGAAATTCCGGGTGTGAGTTGTGTAAAACCGGAAGGTGCCATGTATTGCTTCCCAAAACTCGATCCAAACATGTATCCCGTAGAAGACGATGAACAACTGATGCTAGACTTTCTTCGTGCAGAGAAAGTACTACTGGTTCAAGGTACCGGTTTTAACTGGCCGACTCCTGACCATTTCCGTCTGGTGTTCTTGCCTGCAGAAAATGAGTTAAGAGAAGCAATTACCCGTCTATCTCGTTTTTTAGCAAATCGTCGTTAATTAAGAAAATTTAAAGCAATGTCGAAGTTCGACATTGCTTTTTTATTTTTTATACGGTTTATAAAAAAGCCATTTACGCACCAAGATAAAGCAACAACATTCCAATTTGGTGCAAAAATACTTTTTGTAGGCTAAATACTTTGTTTTTTCACTTTATTTTTATCAGTACGCTCGAAATAGCATAGATAAGATTGATGTATTTCTCGTTAAAATTAATGCATTCTTTTAATTTAATTTAAAAAATAAAATGCCAATGCTTTAATTGATCAAAATTCAAATAATAGCCAAAATGTCTGGCATAGACATTGCTATTCGATGGAAGATCAAAACACAGGATTGTCATAAATGATTAATAAGGCTATTAAATCATTCGGTTTAGGATTAACGCTTCTTGCAGCATCTGTATCACTATATGCAAAAAATAATGTAGTGGTCGTTGCAACAGGTGGAACGATAGCAGGCGCTGGCGCAAGCTCAACCAATAGCGCAACATATACAGCAGCAAAAGTTCCAGTCGATGCACTCATCAATGCAGTGCCGCAAATCAAAGATTTAGCAAATGTCACTGGTGTTCAGGCGCTACAAATTGCTTCTGAAAGCATTACCGATAAAGAACTACTCTCCCTTGCTCGCCAAGTGAATGATCTTGTCAAAAAGCCATCTGTAAACGGTATCGTCATTACGCATGGTACGGACACGCTAGAAGAAACTGCATTCTTTTTGAATTTAGTCATTCATACAGACAAGCCGATTGTACTGGTTGGCTCAATGCGTCCATCTACAGCACTTTCTGCTGATGGTCCGCTCAATCTTTATAGCGCAGTTGCTCTAGCTTCATCTGATGAAGCAAAAAACAAAGGCGTTTTAGTCATGATGAATGATTCGATCTTTGCTGCACGTGATGTAACCAAAGCAATCAACATTCATACCAATGCTTTTGGCAGCCAATGGGGTGCTTTGGGTACACTGGTTGAAGGTAAGCCTTACTGGTTTAGAAGTTCTGTTAAGCGCCATACTAATGCTTCAGAATTTAATATCGAAAATATTAAAGGCGACCAGTTACCTTTGGTTCAAATCGTATATGGTTCTGACTCAATGATTCCAGATGCTTACCTTGCCTATGCCAAGGCTGGTGTAAAAGGAATTGTAAATGCGGGTACAGGTAATGGCTCTGTAGGTAACTATATTGTGCCAACATTAAAGCAATTGCATGATGAGCAAGGCATTCAAGTGGTACGTTCATCACGTGTACCGCAAGGCTTTGTACTACGTAATGCTGAACAACCAGACGACAAATACGGCTGGGTGGTTGCACATGACTTAAATCCACAAAAAGCACGTCTGCTAACTGCACTTGCACTGACCAAAACCAATGACGCAAAAGAAATTCAGCGTATGTTCTGGCAATACTAAGCGCAATTAGCCTCAAAAAAACCGATGTCTATACATCGGTTTTTTTGTTTTATAATCTGATTTGTCTTTACGAAGATGTTTTAATGCCAAAATATTAGACAACTGTCTCAGACAGAGCGTGTTAGAATATTTGGCGGTCGTGTTAAGGATAGGTCTATGCAGTTTGTTCATCTTGGTATTCATTCAGAATTTTCGATTACTGAATCGATTGTTCGCATACCTGATCTCATCAAAGCTGCTGTCAAAGACAATATGCCTGCTTTGGCGCTCACAGACTTATCTAACTTACATGCGGCCGTGAAGTTTTACACCTCGTGTTTAAGTAAAGGCATCAAACCGATCTTAGGCAGTGTGGTTCGGCTCAATGAGCCCGACCAACGAGTTACCTTGCTCGCCATGACCAATGAAGGCTGGAAAGGCTTAACTGAAATTGTGTCACGTGGTCATATCGAAGGCCAGCAACTCAGCATTCCTTGTGTTCAAAAAGAATGGATCTTGGAACAACATCACGACATTATTGTATTGCTCGGACAAAACAGCGATGTTGGCAAAATGTTGTGTTCGTCCAATCCACAAAAAGCAGAGCCGCTGCTTGAAGCCTGGCAAGAAAAATTTGGCAATCGTGTTTATCTGGCTTTAACTCGCACAGATCGTCCGGGTGAAGAAGATTATATTGGTGAAGCGGTTAAATTGGCGGCCAAGTATCATATTGGTGTCGTCGCGCATAATGATATTCACTTTATTGAGCGTGATGATTTTGATGCACACGAAGCACGAGTCTGTATTGCAGATGGTTACGTACTTGCTGATAACCGCAGACCCCGAATTTACAGCCCCGAGCAATATTTTAAAACCACCGCCGACATGGTGGAACTCTTTTCAGATATTCCAAGCGCACTTGAAAATACTTATTACATTGCGCAGCGCTGTAATGTTTCGCTACAGCTTGGAACTTACTTCCTTCCGGATTATCCAATTCCAGATGGTTTTACCATCGACACCTATTTTGAGCATTTGTCTAAAGTAGGTCTTGAAGAGCGCCTTAATCATTTGTATCCCGTAGAGATGCGCGATGAAGACTGGCCTGAAATTCGTAAACCTTACGATGAACGTATTGAGTATGAAGTGGGCATTATCCTTAAAATGGGATTTCCGGGTTACTTCCTCATCGTGATGGACTTTATTCAATGGGCCAAAAGTAATGGTGTTCCAGTTGGCCCGGGCCGTGGCTCTGGTGCAGGCTCATTGGTGGCGTATAGTTTAAAAATTACCGATCTGGATCCACTTCGTTACGATTTGCTCTTCGAGCGTTTCTTGAACCCAGAACGAGTTTCAATGCCCGACTTTGACGTCGACTTTTGCATTGCAGGGCGAGACCGAGTAATTGATTACGTCTCTCGTACCTATGGACGTGAAGCAGTATCGCAAATTGCGACATTCGGTACGATGGCGGCCAAAGGCGCGATCCGGGATGTTGCGCGCGTACTGGGTAAATCGTACGGTTTGGCCGATCGTATTTCAAAAATGGTGCCTACCAAACCGCTCGGGGTGGATCTGGCGACGGCCATCGACATGGAGCCACAACTCAAAGACATCGTCACCAACCCGTCCAATCCGGATTATGACGATGCCAGTGAAATTTGGGAAATGGCACTCAAGCTTGAAGGTATCACGCGCAATACAGGTAAACACGCCGGTGGTGTGGTGATTGCACCCGGAAAAATTACCGATTACTCGGCAGTCCTATGCGATGCCGATGGTACAAACCGCGTTGCACAATACGATAAAGATGACGTTGAGGCAGCCGGTCTGGTCAAATTTGACTTTTTGGGCTTGCGAAACCTGACCGTAATTGAAGATGCGGTGCAAAATATCAATAAGCGCATCCAGTTTGAGACACCGCTTGAAATTGCCAATGTGCCTTTAGACGATAAAGATGCCTACTTGGTGTTCGCCAACGCTAATACGACTGCGGTGTTTCAGTTTGAATCCGTCGGCATGAAAAAAATGCTGAAGGAAGCGCGACCGAGTAAATTTGAAGAAATTATTGCCTTCGTATCGCTTTACCGTCCGGGCCCGATGGATCTGATTCCCGACTTTATTCACCGGATGCACGGCGGTGAATTTGAGTATTTGCATCCATTACTTGAAAGTGTGCTCGAACCGACCTATGGCATTATGGTATATCAGGAACAGGTAATGCAGGCTGCACAGTTTTGTGCGGGATACACGCTCGGTGGCGCAGATTTGCTCCGCCGCGCCATGGGTAAAAAGAAACCTGAAGAAATGGTCAAGCAGCGTAAAATCTTCATTGAAGGTGCTGCACAAAAAGATATTGATGAAGCCACAGCCAACCATATTTTTGACTATATGGAAAAGTTTGCAGGCTATGGCTTTAACAAATCGCATGCTGCTGCCTATGCCTTGGTGGCCTATCATACCGCTTGGTTAAAAGCGCATTATCCTGCCGAATTTATGGCGGCGGTTTTATCGTCGGAAATGCAAAATACCGACAGTATCGTATTTTTGATTGATGACTGTCGTAATAACGCACTTGAAGTCATGCCACCTTCTGTAAATATGTCGCTGTATCATTTTCATGCCAGTGATGAACGTACCATTGTGTATGGTTTAGGTGCCATTAAAGGTGTGGGCGAACAAGCAATGCAATCGGTGATTGACTCACGTATTAAGCAAGGTCCATATACCGACTTATTCGATTTTTGCCACCGCATCGATTTGAAAAAAATTAATAAGCGTACACTTGAAGCGCTGATTCGTGCCGGTGCTCTCGACTGTCTACAAATTGAACGATCAACGCTCATGGCACAGTTGCCTGAGGCTGTTCAGGCCGCGGAGCAAGCACGCCAGAACCGTGAAACTGGTATTATGGATTTGTTTGGTGAAGTTGAAGAAGTTCAGCGCAAACCTGCCAAACCTGTTAAACCGTGGTCAGACGAAGTTCGCTTAAAAGGTGAAAAAGACACTTTGGGCTTGTATCTGACCGGTCACCCGATTGATGTTTATCGTACCGAATTAAAATCGTTTATTCCAGCTAAACTAAATGAACTGACACCTACGCGTCGTGGAGTCACTACGGTCTTTGCTGGACTGGTACTCGACGTTGCCAATTTCCCGAACCGGATTGTTGTTACGCTCGATGACGGAACTGCGCGTGTTGAAGTCAGTTGTAACCATGAACGTTTTCAGCGCTTTAAAGATATTGTCGCAATTGAGCAAGTGGTGGTGATTGAAGGCGAAATTTACGAACGCGAAGGCTTCGACCGCCCGATGGCACGCTTGACCAAAGCATTTAGTCTGAATGAAATTCGTCAAAAACGTGCCAATCATATTCGCATCCAGCCAACAGACGACTTGATGACCCCTGCTTTAGCGCGCGATCTGCAACAGATTCTTTTGCCTTATTGTAATATTGATATGTGCCAGCATGTTCCTGTCATCATGTGTATCGATCAGCCTTACGCAAGTGCAGAAGTGCAGCTTGGGCAAAACTGGAAGGTTGCGCCACTAGACGAACTACTGGTGAAACTGCGCGATTATTTTGGTAAAGAAGCGATTTACATTGAATATCAGGTGAAGTCAAAAGCAGCCAAAGCGGCAGAGCCAGTAAAAGCGAATATTGCCCCACCGCAAGATATGTCGATGGATGAAGCAATGGATCTGTATCACGCAGAAGTCTCTCAATACTCTTAAATTTGAATCGGATACTTTATGAATAATGCTGACAATGCGTTGGTGAATCAATCATTGGCGCATGTACGAATTGTGATGGTCAATACCACGCTTCCAGCCAATATTGGAAGTGCGTTACGTGCAATGAAAACCATGGGACTGTCAAAACTGGTATTGGTTGCACCCAAAACCTATCCACATCCCGATATCGATGCCCTTGCCGCAGGTGCACAAGATCTGATCGAGCAAATTCAGATTGTGGATACGCTTGAAGATGCCATTCGAGATTGTCATATTGTATTTGGAACCAGTGCGCGTAGCAGAACCATTCCTTGGCCATTGCTCGATGTACGCCCGGCTGCTGAATTATCGATAGATGCCGTGCTGAATAAACAACAGCAAGTTGCGATTGTATTTGGTCGTGAAGATCGCGGTCTGACCAATGAAGAGCTGGCATTGGCCAATTATCACCTCACGATTCCGGTCAATACCGACTATGGCGTGTTAAACGTAGCGCAAGCCATTCAAGTGGTGTGCTATGAAATGCGAATGGCTGCACTCGAACGAGTCACCACATCATCTACTGAAACGACAAATGCGCAAATGCAGGTTGCAGAAGGTGTCGTAATGGACTGGGATGAACCACTGGTCACTCATCAGCAAATGGAAGAATTTTATCCTCATTTTGAAAAAATGCTGGTCGATATCGAATTTCTAGATCCACAAAATCCGCGTTTGCTTCCACTTCGTATGCGCCGTTTGTTTGGTCGTATTCAACTCGACCGAATGGAGTATCATTTGTTACGTGGTGTATTTAGCCGCGTGCAAGCACTCAGTCAGGGCAAATGGAAAAAAACACAACAGGATGAGGATCAGCCCCATGTTTAAACAGCTTAAAGAAGACATTCAAGCCGTATTTGCGCGTGATCCGGCAGCACGAAATACCCTGGAAGTTTTGACGACTTATCCGGGTATTCATGCACTGATCATGCATCGGGTTGCACATGAGCTTTGGAAAAAAGACTTGAAAGGCTCTGCACGTGCGCTGTCTTCTCTGAGCCGATTTGCGACAGGAATTGAGATTCATCCTGGCGCCAAAATTGGTCGTCGCTTTTTTATCGATCATGGCATGGGTGTCGTAATTGGTGAAACTGCCGAAATTGGCGACGATGTCACGCTCTATCATGGCGTAACGCTTGGCGGTACAACTTGGAATAAAGGCAAGCGTCACCCGACGCTTGAAGATGGTGTAGTGGTCGGTGCCGGCGCAAAAATTTTAGGGCCATTGATCATTGGTAAAGGCGCGAAAATTGGTTCAAATGCTGTTGTGACCAAGCCTGTTCCTGCGGGTGTGACTGCTGTAGGCAGTGCAGCACGATTTATTCAAAAAGATCTGGATAAAAATGCCGAAGAAATGCGCCGTGAAAGCTATGCGCAAAGTATTGGATTTGAACCTTATGCAGCCACTCGCGACCAGACCGATCCTTTACTCGAAGGTATGAAAGTACTGCTTGACCGTATTCAGCAAAATGAAGTGCGTATGAATACTTTATGCAAGCGATTGACTGCACTTGATCCGACATTTAAAAAACAAAACTATGATCAGCATCCATTTAGTGATGAAGAGCTTAAAATTATTGAAGAAGTCCGACGTGAATGTGAAGCACAGCATAAGATGAGTGATGCTTGACCATTTAGTTTAATACTGTAACACGGCACTCATTGCATGTTTGCTCAGGTTTTCTTAGACTGGCTACACAACGATCTTTTATTCATACAACAATTTTACGGATGACTCTATGATGTTTAAGCCTTTGGCATACACCATGTTAGCAGCTTCAGTTTTAACCGCATGTAGCCCTCTTCCTGTCAAAGAAAATAAGCAAAGCACACAACCTTACGTGTTCACCGAGCCGGATATTTCGCCGCCATTTTATTCATTAAATCCATTTAACTACGATGCACCTCCTGCATTTGAAGTTGCACTTAAAGAAGCAGCAGCTCAACCTGTAACAAAAATGGTGGTAAAACGTTCGGATGATCCGACACAAACGATCGTGCTCGATGTCAATAAACTGATTGTTCCAACAATTAAAAATAATACGCGTAGCATGAAATATGCAGCATTGGCTGGTGAAAATGAACTGGATGTCACTGAAATTGATGACTTTATCCAGCTTGTTGAAGGTAAAGCTCGCCATTATCCACCACGTTTTACCGATCGTCAGGAGCGTCGTGGTTATGAAAGCAAGTTAAAGCAGGTTTCAGCGCAACTTGATACTTTAGCAGCCAATCCAGATGCTTCATTTGATGTTCTGATTCGTGCATTTAAAGCCAGTGTGCTTGGCCGTAACCTCGATTTAGGTTCTGCTTATACCACCAAATCATTGACTTATGCTCAACGTTTACTCAAAATGAATCCAAATGATCCAGAAGCCAATTTCTGGTTTGGTTTTGGTTTATCTGAAGGTGGTGGTCAACGTGAAGCAATGCCATATTTGGAAAAAGCCATGAAAGGCGGCGTACAGGAAGCGTATTTGGTCAGTGCAAATAACTATATTGCAATGGAGCAAAAGAAAAATGCAGTCCAAACGCTCAAAAATTACAAAATCAAATATCCAGACGAAGCTGAGGTTGCAGATCGTTTAATTACAGAGATCGAAAAGCAAGGTCGTTGGAATGTATGGCAAGTCATGACCAACCCGGCAGTTGCACCGAAGTAACACTTCACTCTTGTATATAAAAATAGGCTGACCAACAGCCTATTTTTATGGTTGTTTCTTAGAACCCTGTACTTCAATTTGATCCAAATTGATTGCACATATTATGATGTGCCGACTCACCATATCTAAAAAGAACTATTTGCTATGAGACCGAATCCATCATTGCTAAAAGGACTTAGCCTACTGAGTGTAAGCCTCACCCTCTTACTCAGTGGTTGCCAAGTGGTGAGCGTAAAGCAGCAAGCGTTAAATATTACTATTGCCAATGAGCGCAATAGTATTCTGATGCAAGATGCATTGAGTGAGGCCAGTCTGAATGTCTTGTCGATGTCGGGCCGAGAAGCAAATGTTTGTACAAACGACCCCGATGCATGTATTACAGAACTCAAAACAATTTCACAAATTGGTGAAGAGCAATTTCTGTCTGCCGCAAGCGAAATATATCTGGCAAAATCGATGCAACTTGAACGCTCGTCGGATTGTAAAACACCTTCTTCCACAGCTAAATCAAATACAAAACTAAATTTGTCGAATCAGGAAAATAACTGTTTAGATCGTCAAATGAATATGCTCGATAAAAGCATTCGCTATAGTTATGCCTATTTATTTTTGACACAAAGAAAACCGCAAGATCGAATATTCGATAACCGCCAAGTTCAAATTCGAGATTTCTATAATCAAGCCATTGCGAAACAAGTGACGTTGTATGCGCTTCGCAATCCACAAAAACAAGTACAAACCCAGATTCAACTCGGTGACAATACTTACCGTATTAATTTTGATGATTTTCCACAACTTGCAAAGCAACCTCTTGAGAAGTTTATTTCGAGTTATAACCTGAACTTTTCAGGGCTTCGCACAATTAATCGCCGAGATGGTTTTGGATCAGAGTTTGTTGCAGTTTTCCCGCCATCAAATCGTAAAGAATCTTCAAAATATATTGTCGACCCGCTACATTACAACTTTAAGAGTGGACAAAATCCAAATATTCACGACGCGCGCTATCTGGCAGTTACACTTGTGGTCGAGCCTCAGATCAAGCCCAAGAATGTCGACCAGATTTTAAATAATCCTCAATTTGTGATTAAAGTTTATGATCCGTACAACACTGAAAATATTAAGGTCGCGGGGAAAAGCTACCCCTTAGCAGCAAATTTTTCGGCACCTTATGGTTTATGGCTGGCGGAAAATAATCTTGGAATTTTGGCTTATTTAAGCTTATTGGATCGCGATCAACGTTTAAGCATGCCGCATCTGTATAAGCTCGAACCGTATAATCCCAATAAAAAAATTATTGTATTGGTACATGGATTGGCCAGTAGCCCTGAGGCATGGATTGGGCTCACCAACGATATTATGGGTGATCGTGTACTACGCGAGCATTATCAAGTCTGGCAAATTTTTTACTCGACCAATATGCCAATTTTGGAAAGCCGTTATCAAATTTATGCGTTGTTACAGCAGGCATTTGATGGACTTGACCCTCAAGATGCAGCAGACCACAATGCAGTACTGATTGGTCATAGTATGGGAGGCATTATTAGCCGATTACTGGTGAGTAAGGCTGATTTATCAGATAAAGCCTTTAAGATGCTAAATACCAATCAACGTCAACGGTTTAAGCGAGATCAAAATGTTTTGAACCGCTTTAAAATTCAACCCATTGAAAATTTTGACCGCGCAATTTTTATGTCTGCACCTCACCGGGGTACAGATTATGCAGACCGATGGTTTACTTTAGCAGCACGTAAAATTATTCGCCTGCCCAGCTCTTTTTTAGGCGCACTGACCGACACCCTCACCAACGATGCGACCGATCAGGCCAAGGACCTAACCAATGGCATCAACGGTGGACTCATTCAAAATGGTCCAAGTGATTTAAGCCACAAATCTAAATTTATTGCACTAACTAAAGATGTTGTGCCACCAAAAAGCTACGTGTTTCATTCAATTATGGGCAACATCACTAAAAGTCAGGAACCTGATCAAATTACAGATGGTATTGTTCCGTATAGCAGCGCCCATCTTGACGGCGCTGTATCTGAAAAAATTATTAAAGGCGGGCATTCAATTCAGGAAACACCAGAAGCATTGCTTGAGTTACGTCGGATTCTGCGCTTGCACCTTCAGCAGCATCAAATCAAGTAATTACGCAGTTCTAGATTGCAGTTTGTAACACTCATCGAGTGCCAATGCATAGTATTCAAGTCCTTCTTTTGCAGCAAGAAAAGCTTTTTGCTGCAATTCTGGTTGATCTGCACACAATCGTTTGATGAGCTCCATGGCTTCATAGGGATGTAAATCATCGTAATGCGCATGCGCACGTAGCCATGCCAGAGAACGTTTATTGATATTCACTTCTGGGTGATCAAGATATGCATGTATACCTTTATAGACCTGAACTGACCAATCACCTGTCGCCCATTCAATCGCCAGATTGGTTGCTGCAAGGCACTCAGCTAAAGAACCCGTGGTATTGGTATGCCATAAAAAGTGATTGACTGCATTCATGGCGACTGGGGGACGAACTTGATTGAGTTGATCAATGCTCAAACCAAAGCCTCCTGCCCAGTCTTGATACCAATTTAGGTGTCGTTCTTCCACTTTAATGTTTTGAATCAGCCAATTGCGGGTTTCAGTCACACCCTGAGCAGAAAAATCAATCGCTTTAGACAACCCCAGCGCCATGTAAGAAGGAAAATGCGCGACCAAAGGATAAAAGTTAAGCAAGGCCGAACGAAAGCAGTCCAGACTCAATTGTCCGCTGGCCATATTTTGAAATAATGGATGCTGGCTTACGCGATCTTTATACGGAATGAGTTCGTCCCAAAATTGCTGAGCCCATGGACTATGCGATGTTATTTCTAAAGCTGTTCCTTTTGTATAAGCACTCATTCTTAAAATCCTGTTACTGTTTCGTCCAGTGAACTCATTTATGCTGCATTGATAATACAATATACAATTTAGAAAAATACTGTATTTTTTATCACTTTTCTAGACGCCTTCAAATCATTTGTGTGAATTAAATCTCATTTTAATTGACTATTTTTTATAATTCTTAAGCGATATTTAAATAAAGATCAATTTTTATAATAATGTGATTTAATACACAATTTATCAAATTATAATGAATTAATATTATTTAAAAATGATGACCAATTATCATTTTTAAATCATTCACATTTATATTTCACATTTTTACAAATAAATAATTATTTTAATAACATATTGTTTTATAAAGTTTTATATAAAAAATAGATATTACTTTTCATCCTTAAAATTTCAACGTATGATAATTATGACTTGAATACAATATTTAAATCTAAATCACTTTTAAAAAAATATTTTGAGATTGCGTTAAGACAGTGAGATCTGCCGATGAAGTTACAAGGCTCAAATATTTTAAGTCAGGAGCAGATAGACTTACTTTTATCGCGTGGCTTAAACTTTGTCTGGTTTCCTAAAACACTTGAACAAGTTTATCGCACTCAATATCGACAAGCGGCTGCCCATGAGTTTCGTTTTCGTGCACCGATTATTCTCATTTTATATAGTTTACTCAGCTTTGGTATTTTTCAGGTTCTTCCACAATCTGAAATTAAACTCTGGCTGATTAATTATGCTTGGGTTGGTGTAATTATTACCAGTGCCTGGCTGCTCTCTTTTTTTAAATCGTTTGATAAATGGTTCGATTACTATGTTTGCCTCGGCTCGACTGCCGCTGTTGCCATCACATTTACGCTCATTAATATTCTAGAAGGCGGTCAAAACAATGCCTTACTGCATGCATCAATGATGTATGCCGTGATTATTATTTACGGCTTTGTTGGTCTTCGTTTTTATACTGCCCTGTTTGCAGGTTGGGTCGGTGGGTTAATTGGTTTTACGATTAGTATTAATTCAAACATCTCGATTGATTGGACTTACTTAAATCGCACGTATACCTTTAGCAGCTTCTTAGGTATGGCGCTGGCCTACTTTACCGATCGTCAGCATCGTGAAAATTTTTTAAGTGACTGCGTTATTGAACTCAATCGGCTCAAACTGGTTAAACAGGCCGAATTACTGGAAACACTTTCACAGCAAGATTCACTCACTGGCTTAGCCAACAGACGCTATTTAGATGAAGTGCTTGAAAAAGAATGGCGCCGTGCGGTTCGACACAGTATGCCCATCACCATCATGATGATCGATCTGGATTTTTTTAAATCGTATAATGATTCGTTGGGGCATATCAAAGGCGACGAATGTTTACGTGAAATTGCCAAGGCCTTAACGTCACTCACTTCACGAAGTGGCGATTTAGCTGCACGTTATGGCGGTGAAGAATTTTTATTATTGTTTCCAATGACCAATGAATCTGAAGCACTCATTCAGGTTAAACGCCTCATGAATGTAATTCGTAAGATCGATATTCAACATCCCTCAAGCGATATTTCGTCTCAGGTGACTTTAAGTGTTGGGGTCGCGACCATGATTCCGCAAGTTGATGACAGTATTTCATCATTTGTATCTCGCGCAGATCATGCACTGTACACGGCAAAAAGTAAGGGTCGTAACCAGTATCAGATTGCCAATATTCATGTGTCGGTAGAGATGAATTATTCTTCATCGAGAGCTTAATTGTTCGTTTAATATGATCTGTCATTTGCATAAAAACCATCCAATTTAAAACGCTATCACACTTAATTCATGCCATTAAAGGTAAAATCGAGTAAATTATATGGCTTTAAAGCGATAACTTTTTACGACTTGATGACTAAACCTAGAATTAAACTTGAACTTCCTAACAATGCAGATAAATTGCTTCTGCATTCCTGCTGCGCACCGTGTTCAGGCGAAGTGATGGAAACGCTACTTGAATCGGGTATCGATTATTCGATCTTTTTTTATAATCCTAACATTCATCCTGTTAAGGAATATCTGATTCGCAAAGAGGAAAATATTCGATTTGCCGAGAAACACAATATTCCCTTTATCGACTGCGACTATGACACCGACAACTGGTTTGCACGTGCCAAAGGCATGGAAAATGAACCTGAAAAAGGGATACGCTGCACCATGTGCTTCGATATGCGTTTTGAACGTACCGCCCTGTATGCGCATGAAAATGGATTTAAAGTGATTAGCAGCTCGCTCGGTATTTCCCGCTGGAAAGACATGAATCAGATTAATGACTGTGGTGTTCGCGCTGCCTCACATTATCCTGAAATTACTTATTGGGATTACAACTGGCGTAAAAATGGCGGTGCAACGCGCATGCTAGAGATTAGCAAACGCGAAGAATTTTATCAGCAGGAATACTGCGGTTGTGTGTATTCATTACGCGATACCAATCGCTGGAGAATGAGTCAGGGACGTGATCGGATTAAGCTCGGTGTTAAATTTTATTCTGCGACTGATCCTGAATAATACTTTAACAAATTGGGTAAAACAAAAAGACTCGATGCATTGAAGCTCGAGTCTTTTTGTTTACAGCAGTCATGACGTCACCCAACTCAGTGCGTTCGTGACTCACCTTGCTGATGTAAAAAATCCTGAATCATCTCAATTACAATATCGGGTTTTTCTGCATGCAGCCAGTGGCCTACACCATCAATACTTTGGATATCTGCTTGCGGGAACTGTGCTGTAATTTGATCGTGATATTCGGGTAGGACGTATTCTGATAATCCACCACGAATCAACAACATCGGTTTATTCCATGGCTGAATCGGATGCCAACCTGCAATATGAGAATACTGTTGTTCGATTGCATCGACATTAAAAAGCCAGTGGCCTTGATTAAACGATTTCAGCAAAAACATAATCACGCCATCTTCATGAATATACTGCTTCATGATCTCGGTAGCTTGTTTACGGCTCAGCTCATGCGGTTCAGCACGAACAGCGTTCAGCGCATTTAAAATAGCCTGATGACGATGCCCTTCATAAGCCACAGGACTCACATCAAGTACAATCAGATGCGCAATACGTTCTGGATATAATCCAGCAATTTTCATGGCGACTTTTCCGCCCATTGAATGACCAATCACGGAAAACTCAGCAATACCCAGTTCATCCAGTGTATCGATCACGTCCTGCGCCATAATTTCATAGTTTATTTCGGCACTGTGTGGAGAAGCCCCATGGTTGCGTAAATCGAGCTGGATAATTTTATGATTGGTATTTAATGCCCGCGCAATCACCCCTAAATTTGACAAACTACCAAATAAACCGTGCAACAACACAAGAGGTGCATTGGTTGTGGCATGATCTGATTCAACAATGTGGCTGTTTAATATCATAAAGATTTCCATATATTTATCGCTATACCAATAAGACTAGCTCGGCTGACCAACTGGATTCAAGCATCAACTACATATCCGCATCAAATAAAAAAGCCCTCCGTAGAGAGCTGTTGTTTTTTACAGCACTTATTAGGATGCGAGCGCCATTTGCTCGGCACGAACCTGTAATTTTTTGACGGCTTGACGTGCCTCAAAGGCTAACTCATGCAAATCTAGATCTGGAATCAGATTATTTTGCATTACGATTTTACCGCCAATCAGCATATACCGAATATTGGCTTGTCCGGCACTTGCTACCGGGCCAATGGCAAGATCGTGTAATCCCATGTATCGCGGATCATTGAGATTATAAATGACCAGATCGGCCTGTTGACCAATCTCAAGTGTTCCAATGTTGGGAAGCCCGAGTACCTGTGCGCCGCCTTGCGTACCCCAGCGGATCACATCTTCGATGGTTGCAGCGTCTGCACCGCCTTCAAAAGTACCTCTTGCATATTTAGGTTGTGCCAGCATTCCTTTTCGGGCACGCTGTAGCATCCATGCTGCATGTGTTTCAGACAACATATCGGCAGCCTCATTGGATGCTGCACCATCTACGCCGATTGAAATGGCCATCCCTGCGGCTTCAAGCGTGACCAGATCGGCGATACCACTACCCAGTCGGGCATTACTTTGTGGGCAATGTGCTATTCCGGTTTTACTTTGCCCCAAAATCTTGATTTCTTCGGGTAAGAGCTTGACTAAATGTGCAAACCAGACATCCTCACCTACCCAGTCATGCTCGGCACAAAACTGCACTGGTGTTGAATTAAATTTGGCTTTTGCCGCATCCAGATAATCAACGGTTTCAGAGAGATGTGAATGTAAACGAATGCCCAAATGGCGAGCGAGTTTTGCACTTTCTCGAAGTTGCTGCGGTGTAGTTGAGTGGAGTGCCGTGGTGGGCGCCATCACAATTTGTCTATATGCATCGGGCTGGGCTTGATGATAGCGCTGTACCAAGCGCTCAACATCGTACATCATGTGTTCAAATTTTTCAGGTCGAAGCGCCTGTGGCAACTCAGCTTCAAGCCCTCTGGTGAGTGTGCCACCGCCTCGACAAAGTACAAATCGCATGCCTAGCCGATCCGCTTCGTCAAATAAAATTTCGGCGCCATCAAAGGGCATGTCTGGCCAGTATAGATAATGATGATCGGCCACTGTACCACAGCCTGACTGGAGCAATTCAATTAAGCCAATTCGGCTTGCGAGTCGAAAGGTATCTTCATCAAATGCGCCACGAAAACGATAAGGTGTTGCCGCGAGCCAAGGCGTCAAATTTTGATTTAATCCTTGCGGTTCACCTTTAAGCAAAGACTGAAATAAATGGTGATGGGTATTCACCCACGCTGGATACACCACACCATCTTGCGCATCTAAAACAGTTTCATCTGAATGGGCCCTTAAATGTCCTATCTCGGTAATCACGCCATTTGAAATGCGGATTGAAGTTGCAGAAGATCGTGCTTGTTGATTGGCTTGTCCGGTCATGATGGCATGTATATTTTTAATCAAATAATTCATTAGACTTGCTCGCTTTCATGCCATTTGTTCAAGAAGATACGGCTAAGCAGTGACATCAGCATAAATAGAATCAGTCCCGTACAGGTAATTAAAAATAATGCGGCAAACATCAATGGCAAATCGAGCTGGAATCCGGCTTGTAAAATCTGATAGGCCAATCCGGCACTGCTGCCCCCTGTACCCGCAACAAATTCGGAAACTACCGCACCGATCAGCGCCAAGCCACTTGAGATACGGAGCCCGCCAAAAAAATAGGGTAATGCATTGGGTACACGCAGTTTGAGCAGTACCTGCCAACGTGAAGCTTTATTGATTTGAAACAGATGTAACAGCCCAGCATTGACACTACGTAGCCCCAACGTGGTATTGGTTAAAATCGGGAAAATCGCGACCAGCATGGCACAAACGACTAAAGCCAATGTAGTATTATGAATCCAAATAATTACCAAAGGTGCAATGGCTACAATTGGCGTAACTTGAAATAAAATGGCATACGGCATAAAGCACGCCTCAATCACCCGGCTTTGTACAAACAAAAATGCAATCAAAGTCCCAATTAGCACGGCACAGACAAACGCTAGCAATGTAATTTTTAAGGTGATCCATAAACTACCGAACAGTAAATCTGCTTGTTCAACCAAAGCATGAGCAATATCGGATGGTTTGGGAATAAGATAAATCGGAACGTTCATTTGCTGAAGCGCAATTTGCCACACGAGCAGCAGCAACAACCCCAGTGTTAACGGCGCCAAGAGCCGACGTACTTGTGGATGTTCGATTAATGGCTTAACCATGGTGATGCCCTCCACTTGCTTGTTCCAAAATATTGGATAGTTCTGCACACTGCGTCATAAATCGTTCTGAAGCTCTAAAGTGGTCATCACGCTGTGCCGGCCCTTCAATCGCAATATCTGCTACAATACGCCCCGGACGAGCTCCCATCACAATCACTCGGGAAGATAAAAATACGGCTTCATAAATGCTGTGCGTGACAAACACGACCGTCAGATCTCGCTCTGCCCATAATGTACGGATATCTTGATCTAGGCGGTGCCGCGTAAATTCATCTAAGGCACCAAAGGGTTCATCCATGAGTAATAAATCAGGTTCTGTCACCAAAGCTCTGGCCAAAGAAGCACGCATCTGCATGCCACCAGAAAGCTCTTTTGGATAAGATGCAGCAAAATTACCTAATCCAACCGAAGTTAAAGCTGCTTGTACTTTAGGCTGACTGATTTTTTTAGGTACATGACGTAGATCGAGCGGAAGCCGAACATTCTCTGCAATATTGGCCCACGGCATGAGAGTGGCCTCTTGGAACACCATGGCCATTTTGCACTGAGACTGTAGATCAGTTTTACCATGCCAGCGTACTTGCCCTGCGCTGGGTTGTTCAAGATCTGCAAACATCTTTAAAAGTGTACTTTTACCACAGCCTGAGGGCCCTAAAAGCGACACGATTTCACCACGCTGAATATCGACATCGAGGCGTTGAAGCGCATGTGTGCCGTTTGGATAAACTTTTTCTACACCACGCGCCATCAGCATTGGTGCTACAGTATTTTGTGGCTCTGGATTTTGAGAGACGAAGACGGCTGAATTCATGTTAGGTTCCCCCTATTATTGTTTTGCTTATGTTTCTACCTCGATGAGATATTTAGTTTTTATTGGATTTCGGCTGTACAAACTGTAAGGTATATGCCGATTTCCACTGAGTCTGGGGCTTAAGTAACTTGGACTGCACCATGAAATCTCGTGTTTTACTCCAGCGGGCATCCGTCATGACGCCTATCCCCATGGTTTTAGCATCTCCACCTTCAATTAAACCCAAGCTTTTCATTTGCGCGACACCAAATGCCAGCAATGCGTCATCCATATTCCGATTTTCTTTTTTAATGAGGGCATTGCCTGGTGCAGGATTTTTCAGATAGCTTTTCCAACCTTCCATTGAGGCTTTGACAAAGCATTGTAAAACCTCTGGCTTGGTTTGAACCAGATCATTTCGGGTGACCAAAATACCGCCATAAGCTGGATAGCCGTCTTTGGCAAACAAGAAAAATTTACTCGATGGTTCTGCTTTTTTGGCTTGTAGCACTTCAGAGGTGGCATATGCTTGTTGTGCAACATTTTTATCGGCTAAAAATGGCTGCATATTAAAAGTGTATGGGCGGGCTTGAGCATTGTTGAGATTATATTTGCCACGTAACCATGGCCACCAGCTGGCTTGCCCACTGGTTGAGACTAAAATGGTTTTGTCTTTAAGATCGGACAGTGATTTTACATCGGCATGGGTAATCAGTCCTTGTGGATCGACTTGAAATGGCGCAGCAATCGCTTTAATGGGGAAACCACTTTCAATGCCTTTGAGCACCTGTAAATCATAGTTAATAATCACATCGGCACGCTTGGCCAAAAGCAGTGTCATGTTATTGATTTGCGGGCCACCTACCTTGATGGTGACATCTAAACCATACTTTTTATAAATGCCTTCAGCTAAAGCCTGATAATAACCACCCTGTTCGGCCTGTGCGTACCATGTGGTTTGTAAGACGAGTTTATCGTTGGCTTGAGCAGATGTAAGAAATAGAAGTGATGCGGCAACGACAGCCAAACGCGATTTGCCTAAACCATGATATTTGTTCATGATGAACTCCCTGATGAATAGGTGAAAGCCATAACAGCTATTCATACAAAGGGAGAATGGAGTATACCTGTGTGATCATTCATACTCTCAAGACAGCATAAAAATCTGTCTTGTCCCCCTAAGAGGAACAGCCTGCGCTGTAGAGCAATGTCCCATGCGAATGATCGCACTAACCGCTTATACTCAGGTTCTGATTAAGCAAGAGCTATGCCAACAAAAAGAGCACCATATCGGCTCTAAAACTGGCTCAAAATTTGTATGCGAAATAGGATCACATGAAACATCTGCCCTAAACTTGCGCACAAAAGCAGCATATGAATGCATCTAACTGTCTTGATGAGTATTTGGGCTAGATGTTTTGAAGGAAAACGAGTAAAACTCAAAAAATGGCATAATACCAATGAATCTTTCGTTCAATTATTTTCTTGAATCTCAAAGCTCTATGAAATCGACTGCACTCGTTAAACGCTCTAGTTCTCAAGTGACCGATCAAGCGGTTGAAATTATTCATGAGCGGATTCAAAACGGAATCTATCCAGTGGGGTCAGCTTTGCCCTCGCAACGCGAATTGTCTTCGGAACTTGGCATTAGCCGTGCGTCGCTCAGAGAAGCACTCACGCGTTTGGCTGCCTTAGGTTTGCTCAACATTATGGCGGGTAAAGGTGCATATGTGACTGCGCTTGAAAGCCAGCCAGTCGAGCAATGGAATATCCAGTTTAAAATTTCACTTAAAGATTTTTATCAGCTTCGTTATATTTTAGAAGGCTTTAGCGCACTTCTGGCCTGTGAATATATCTCTGATCATGATATCGAAACCCTCAACCAACATTTTCAGCAACTTAAAGCTGCAATTGAAGCACATCACTGGACTGAAGCTGCCGAGCATGACTTTTTATTTCATCAGCTCATCATTGGATTGAGCAATAATCAATCCATTATTCAAAGCTTAAAAAATCAAACTGACTGGATGAAACAAAGCCAGATCCTGCCGTTTGTACAACCCAATCTGGCCTATAAAACTGTTCAAGAACACGAACAGATTTTACAGGCACTCAGTCAACGCAATGCCGCTGGCGCTGAAAAAGCCATGCGCTTACATATTGTGGGTGCTGCGCAACGTGCCGGTGTGTATTTTTCGAGTCATTCTATTTAACATAACGCTGTTCAACGGTTTCAAACATGGTGCAGTCATTCATTCATACACGCACCATTGCAACGCATCTGATCACATATCTTGAGCTTTTACAGATTTGGGTGTGCTCGAAGCCCATTTTTTTGTATTAATTCTTGATATTTGAATTCTCAAATAATGAATATATGAATCAAATATAAGCTGAATTCAACATATTATGAGTCTGCTCGGCGCACCTAAATGAGCAAAAAATGCGCATCATGCTTTTAAAATGAGCATGTCTATTTCAGGCGGGTGCATATCTGTATCTGATCACGATAGCGAATATTTGATTTCATTATGATTATTTTACAGCGCTGCATGCCTGAGCATACAACGCTGACCGATCTTTCTTAGAAATTCCAGCTCAATGACAATGTTGCTTTGAGTGGTTCACCAGGTTGTACCCAGTAATTGGTATAACTTGAAACGTAATAGTCTTTATCAAACAGGTTGTCGATATTGAGCTGGGCACGTAAATCTGGACGGAGCTTGATATATGCCCCGACATTTACGGTCGTAAATTTAGGTAAACTGGTGCCATTGTCGATGTAATTGGCGCTTCGTTTGCCATAATAATTGATATTGCCCGTAACACCAGCATCTTTCCCCCACGCACTAAATTGATAATCCGCACTTAAATTTGCCGTATGCTTAGGAATATTTTTTAGGCGTGCACCTTTGGCTTCGACTTCACTTTCGACCACCGAGGCATCGGTATAGGTGTAGTTGGCATTAAGGCGTAAATGCTCAGAGACCTGATGCTGTAGCTCAAACTCAAGACCATGGCTTTGCACGCGGCCACTGTCCACATAAGTGTCTGTAATCCCTTCGGTAAGTAAATGGCGTTTATCGAGATCAAAATACGTGAATCCCAGCCAGCTTTGTGGCAGATATTCATATTTAGTACCGACTTCCCAACTGGTGGTTTTTTCAGGATCATACAGTTGATTATTTTTATTTAATCCCGTATTTAGCTCAAGTGATTTCCCCCAGTTGCTATAAAAAGATAAATGATCGGTGGGCTTGAAGTTAATACCAGCACGCGGCGTAAACGGCGAGAAGGCCTGCTTGCTTTGTGTATTGCTACGATAATCTGCAATTTGCTGCTCTAGTCGGTTAAAGCGTCCACCCAGCAATATATTCCACTGATCATTCAGGAAAATCTGATCTTGCAGATTGAATCCCAGCATATCCTGAGTTTCTTTACTGTTTTTGGTTACTCGCGTGAGTGGCAATACATTTACACCATATACAGGCTGGTAAATATTGATCGTACTTAAAGCACCCACTGCACTTCTGCGCTGAAGCTGGTCGATGGTGTAATGCCCTGCTTCAACATTAGCCACCAGCTCGTGCTTAATGGTTCCTGTATTCAATTTCCCACGTAAAATTGCCTGAAATTGCGTGGTTTCGGTATTAAACCATCGATAGCGACGAAAGCGATTTGCAGTTTGTCCATCGGCTGCAATCGATGAAATTTCAGTTGAAGTTCCTTCGCGCTCACCCTGCTCATGACTTAGCGCGGTGGTCAGGTTCCAGTCGTCATTGAATTGATGATTCAGACGCAGTTGATACATCTGGTCGTTGATTTTAATATCGCCATCACTTGGTTCACCTAAAAAGGTTTTTTTATTAACCACAAATTGACCGTTGACCATCGGTACGCCACGGTCAAACACGCCTTGATTTTTGGCAAATTCTGTATCCAGATTTAACTGAGTACGATCTGAAATTTTCCAAGCCAGCTGTGGCGCAATATAATAATGCTGGCTATCGACCTGATCTCTAAAACTTTGATTGTTTTCATAAGCGAGCCCCAGTCTGTACGCAAGCTGATCATTGATTGCGCCAGTGGTATCGAGTGCTGTCCGGTATTCTTCAAGTGTACTGCCACTTAAGGTCAATTCACTCTTACGTTGCCATTCGGGCTGTTTGGTGGTGATGTTCATAATCCCCCCTATAGCGCCTTGGCCATACATGGCAGCCATTGGCCCCTTCAGAAAATCAATCGACTGGATGTTGACCATATCGCGTGGCGCATGGATGCCGCTTAAAGAGCTTAAGCCGTTACGCATGTAAATCGTGCCCATGTTTGGGTCGGTACTAAAACCGCGAAACGAGTAATTGTCCCAAAAGCCACCGCCATAACTGTCTTGATAAACCACGCCATTAACCAAGGCCAATGCATCGCTCACGCGCTGAATATTATGATTTTTGATATCTTGTTCGGACACATGCGATTTGGTGAACGGCACATCAATCAGATCGTGATTAAACTGGGTAATTGCCTGAGAAGATGCATGACGCTCATCTTGCTTTTCTGCGGTTAGCGTCAAGGTTGAAAGCTGCGCAGTTTGAACTTGAGTGCCTGTTTCAGCCGCCAAAGCCACCGATACCATTGAACTCTGGGCAAGTAAAATACTCCACGCAAGTGGATGAACATAAAATTTAGACATAGTAAAACTCTGTAAGACAAAAATTGGACAAAAATGTCGGAATTTAGATCAAAACAGGATTTACAGGCGGGGCTCGACCTTGCGGACAAAGAAAGAGACGGCGAAGGCAAAAGAGAATATATGCCATCGCCGATAAGAAAATCAGTTTAAAAACCTGACCGATCTCGATCAGCGTGATATCCGTTATCGGCGTAGGTGCAATATGATGAAACAGATGACAAAAATGACAATCCAGAGTTGGATGCATCGAATGCTGATGATCCGCTTTGAAATCGCTATGTAATGACATTGCAGACGATTTGACAGCAGACATTGTGGTATGCGATGCATCATGATGCATTGCACTGTGCTCAGTCATCTGCATAATTTCCACGCAGACCGGATTTTGCTGCATCGATACAGGCAATAGCGCTTGCCAGAATACAAGATTCTGCAACAAGATCACCAAAAGGCCAAAGGCCACACCCAATTTATGCATCGCAAAAAAATTAATACCTAAGCGCGGCGAAAATAGCATAATTTTAAAAAAAACACACCTTCTAGTACAGGCGACAGATATAAAAAAAGCATGGAATCAGTAGATACCATGCCTTTGGGTTTCACTTAAATGTGGTTAGTCTTCGTTCACGCGCGCAAACTCTTCTTCGGGCGTTCCTTTCACCAGATGGAAGCGGCTATACAAAATAAAGTACAGAATAAAAGCCACATAAATCATTGCGGTGAGCAACCATACTTTCGGATTGACCATTAACCCAGCCACTACTGCAATTGCAGCCAGAACCAATGCAATACTTGAAGTAACCACACCACCCGGCGTTTTATACGGACGTGCAAGGTTTGGATGTGAAATCCGCAATTTGATATGTGACAGCATCATGAGCACATAAGAGATGGTTGCTCCAAAGACAGCCATTAAAATCAGTAAATCACCTTCATGAGTCAATGACATCAAAAAGCCAATGATCCCTGGAATAATAATCGCAAGAAAAGGTGCTTTGTTTTTGTTGGTCAATGACAAGCTTTTTGGTAAATATCCGGCACGTGAAAGTGCAAAAATCTGACGCGAATATGCATAAATAATCGAAAAGAAGCTCGCTACAAGCCCAGCCAATCCAACAAAATTAACAAAACTGGCCAACCATGTATGCTGCCCATACACCGCAATCAAGGCATCAACCAAAGGCGCACCTGAGGCTTTTAACGCATCTGACCCCGCAGCACCAGCACTTAAAAACAAAATCAGTAGCGCAAATGCCGCCAAAATCAGCATCGAACCAATGAGGCCACGCGGCAAAGAACGAACTGGATCTTTGGCTTCTTCTGCCGCCAGTGGAACGCCCTCCACAGCTAAAAAGAACCAAATGGCATAGGGTACCGCTGCCCAAATTCCTAAATAACCGAGTGGTAAAAATGCACTGGCCCCTACGTTATTGCTGACTGCAATATCAAACAATTTACCGCTTTCAAAATGCGGAATCATGGCCACAATAAATACCAGTAAAGCCACACAGGCAATTGCGGTAATTCCAAACATGATTTTAAGGGCTTCTCCTGCACCTTTAAGATGAATACCCATAAAGACCAGATAGCACAGTAAGTAAACGCTCCAGCCACCAATCCCAAACAGTGACTCACAATATGAGCCAATAAAGACCGCAATCGCCGCAGGTGCAATGGCATATTCAATTAAAATAGCGGTTCCGGTGAGGTAGCCTCCTAATGGGCCAAACGCGACACGAGCAAAACTGTAGCCACCACCTGCGGTAGGCAACATGGTCGACATTTCAGACATAGACAAACTCATGCACAGGTACATTAAGGCGACAATGACCGTGGCAATAAATAAACCGCCCCAGCCGCCCTGAGCCAGACCGAAGTTCCACCCCGCAAAGTCTCCAGATATCACATAAGAGACTCCTAAACCCACCAATAATAACCAGCCCACTGCACCCTTTTTGAGCTGGCGTTTTGCAAAATAATCAACATCACGAGTTGCGCCATTGTCTAGGCTTAATTCTGAATCTTTCATTGTATTCAATCACTCTATTGATCCAACCGACTTCATTCATGTTGCGTAAAAGCCCATTTCAAAACTTGACCGCAAATTGTGAGCAAGGTCATTTGAAGTCAAGTTGATTCATTTTTTCTTTTATAAGATCAGGCCAATCGGTACTTACGATGTATCTAAAATTAGAGTGAAGGAGTCGAATCATGACGGTCGAACAAAACGAATTTTTAAGCTCAGTTCAGCTTCAAATTCTTGCAGAACAAGCCATCAAGCAATATCCAAACGAATATCAAGGTTCAGTTAAACTCCTGTGTCAGTCAGAAAATGCCACTTTTTTAGTGACCACAGCGCAGGCAAAATACGCACTTAGAATCCATCGACCGAATTATCATCACTTGCAAGATATCGAAAGTGAGCTGGCGTGGTTAGATGCGCTTAATCAAAGTGGAATCGAAGTTCCACTGGCGATTGCCGATCAGAATGGTCAACGTGTGATCACCCTGAAACTGGCCGAAGGCATTTCGCGCTACGCAGTGCTTTTCAATTGGGTCAATGGCAGCATGCCCACCACCGATGTCGATCCGACCGCTTTTCAACAACTGGGACAAATTACCGCCGCACTACATCAACACAGTAAAAGCTGGAAACGCCCAGAACAGTTTAATCGAATTGTGTGGAATCATGACACCATGGTCGGTGCTCAAGGCCATTGGGGCAACTGGAAACATGCACCGCATTTAGATCAAGCCGACCACGCTGTGGTGGAAGAAGCGATTGCACGTATTTCAACTGAACTATGCCAGTACGGTGCCGGTGAAGATCGCTATGGTCTGATTCATGCCGATTTAAGACTCACCAACTTACTACTGCAAGATCAACAAATTGGTGTGATTGACTTTGACGACTGCGGTATGAGCTGGTTTATGCATGATCTGGCTGCCGCGATTAGTTTTAATGAACACTTAGATGCTGCACCGCAATGGGTAGAGCACTGGCTAACAGGTTATGAAAAAACAGGTCATGTTCAAAATCATGATTACGTCATGATTCCTACATTTATTATGCAACGTCGCATTCAAATGATGGCGTGGAATGGTTCACATGCACATACCGAAATGGCGCTTAGCTTAGGCGATCAGTGGTCGAATGAAACCGTGCGCTTATGTAAGAAGTACTTAAATGGTGAAATGCCAGTCGGACGTAGCAACGCTTAAGTAAAACAAAGCACTTGTTCACTTTATCTGTTTTTTAATTGAGTTGTATTTCGTAATTTGGGGCTAAATTAAATATGAAAAGAAACATGCATTTACTCGGAATTGGAGCTTTAATCGCAGGTGTTTTAGCGTTGGGAGGCTGTGCCCAAATGCCAAAGCACGATACACAGGTGTTGGCATCCGCGATCAAGCAGGAGTATCTGGCACAAGGTCGCTGGGATGCGTTTAATCGCGATCAGCTCAATCAATTAATTGCACAATACGGCAAAGACAGTCCTAACTATAATCCGTTAAAACGGCCCTATATTGTGACTGATTTTGACAATACCTCGGTTTTTTTAGATATTGAGGAAGCGACATTAATCTATCAACTTCAACAGCTTGCATTTGCCGTAACGCCAGAACAGCTCAATACGATTATTCGTAAGGGAATCAGTACGCAAAATTTTGTTGCAGATTACAATAACAGCCAAGGTCAAGCAGTTAATATCGACAAGATTGCACCCGATATTGTGCAAAGCTATGCATGGCTATATACGCACTATTCAGGCTTAAAAGGCAATCAATCCTTAGCGCAAATCCAAACGAGCCCGCACTATCAAAACTTTATCAGCAAAATGCGTTATTTGTATGCGGCTATTGGAGATACTTTCGATCATGATGTGTCTTATCCATGGGTAACCTATTTATTTGCCGGAATGACCGAAACAGAAGTACGTGATTTGGTTCAAAAAACAGTTGCTTGGCAAAAATCTCAGCCCATTGGCCCGGTGACATGGACATCCCCATCTGATTTAAAAGGTCAGGCCGGTGTGGTCAGTGTAACGTGGGAAAATGGTTTACGCCCTTATGCCGAAATGCAGGACTTATTTCAGGCATTTCAAAATAACGGCATCGATGTTTATGTGTGTTCGGCTTCATATATCGATGTGATTAAAGAAATTATTTCTAATCCCAACGTGGGCTTTAACATTCCAGACAGCCATGCTTATGCCATGGAACTTGAGCGAGATTCACAAGGACGCATTTTGCCTGAATTTCGTAAAGGATATGATCAGACCCAAGGCAAAGGCAAAACGCGCACAATTGAAAAATTTTTGGTATCTAAATATGGTTATGGGCCGCTCTTCATTGCTGGCGACAGCGAAGGCGATCAAAACATGATGCAGGATTTTACAGATACGAAAAAGGTGCTGATTGTAAATCGTCTGCGCAAACCCACCACAGATATTGGGAAGTTTTCAGCTTTGGCTGTTCAAAGCTATGGACAGAGTAATCCGAAATTTTTACTACAGGGCCGTGATGCAAACACAGGACAATTTACAGGATCAATCAACAGTATCAGTTATGGATCGAGCATACCAAAAGCATTGAAATCTCAATAAATCCAATCCACTGAGTTATGTTTTAACCTGTGCTTGATCCATTCCGGCGCAGGTTTTTTAATTTTAGCCGTACATATAAAAACTACGCTATAGCTGGTATGCATCTTGCTTCATCTCTCTTATATATCGGTATTAAGTGAGATCTTCACATGTTTCAGATGAATACGGCACAACTATTGGGCACCAGCATGTGCAATCAGGGCGTGTTGTCAGCAGCTGCATCAGGCTTGAGTGATTTCATTAGCAGCAAAGGTGCAGACGTCGATCGTGTCTTTGGTATCAGTGGTATCAATCCCGAGTTACTGGCCAGTCCGACATTAAGTTTACAACTTCCCAATTACTGTCATGTATTAGAACAGGCTGCTGGACTTTCAGGATGCGACAATTTCGGTTTGCATTATGGTCAGCAATTTCAACCCAAATCTTTAGGTCTAATTGGCTACATCGGACTATGCTCTGCAACGCTTGAAAGCGCATTAGTCAATATGACCAATCACTTTTATTTGCACCAGAAAGACACGCTGAACCGCATGGTCGATTTAGGAGATTGCTGGCGCTTAGACTATCAGGTGCATCACGGTGCGATCTTAACCCGACGTCAAGATGCCGAATTGACCTTAGGCATGTTCATGAATGTGATTCGTGGCGTGCTGGGCGGGTATTATTCACCACGTGAAATTCATTTTGAGCATACGCGGCCTGAGTTTTGGCAAGAACATAGCAAATTGTTTAACGCACCTGTTTATTTTGATCAGCCATTCAACTCAATTTTACTGTCAAAAAAAGATTTGCAGCACCCGATGCCCAATCATGATCCGCTGCTATTAACCGTAATTCTAGATACTCTTCGCTTGCTCAATACCCATGTACACAGACAAAGCCTAACCGATCAAGTGCGCTCACATATTCAAATTGAGCTGAACACAGGTGAACCTAATCTGGAAAAAATTGCACACGATTTGGATTTGAGCAGCTGTGCACTCACCCGTCGGCTTAAACTTGAAGGATTAACCTTTAGTTCACTGGTCGATAAAGTGCGTTGTGAGCTTGCAGAGCATTACATGAAACAAAAAAATATCCCGATTTCCGAAATGGCATTTTTATTGGGCTACTCAGAGGTGAGTGCATTTTCTCGTGCATTTAAGCGCTGGTTTGGTGTTAATCCAAGACAATGGCGTAACTAATACAACCGGAACACGCAATTAAGCGGTTCCGGCTATTTGTTGATTGATTCGATTTAAAACCCTTCAAGCACAATTTTGCCTTTGGCTTTACCACCTTCAATCAGGCTATGCACTTCTTTAAGATTTTCGGCATTGATCTTGCCATATACCTCGGTCAATGTGGATTGAATGACGCCATCATCGACCAGTTTGGCCACTGCATTTAACAGTTCACGCTGCTGTGCAATATCTTCCGTTTGATACATTGAGCGGGTATACATAAACTCCCAATGTAAAGAGATCGATTTGGTTTTGAGTGAGCTGATACTCAGTTCGGCTGGATCATCAATCAGGCCCAAACGCCCCTGAGGTGCGGTCAATGCAGCAATCTGCTCCATGTATTGATCGGTATAATTGGTAGAAAAAACATAACTAGGTGCCTTTAAACCCAGTTCATCCATTTGCGCCTTAAGTGGTTTTGAATGATCAATCACGTAATCCGCTCCGAGCTGTTTCACCCACGCTTGTGTCTCAGCACGTGATGCTGTCGCAATAACTTTCAAATCTGATTTTGCTTTAAGTAATTGAATCGTGATTGAGCCAACACCGCCTGCCCCACCAATAATTAGGATACTTCGGTCTCCACCTGGTACTGGATCTTCAATTTTTAAACGGTCAAACAACATTTCCCATGCAGTGATGGTGGTCAGAGGCATAGCAGCCGCTTCTGCAAAAGAAAGGCGTTTCGGTTTATGCCCCACAATGCGCGCATCGACCAATTGAAACTGTGCATTACTGCCCGGACGGGTTAAATCACCTGCATACCAGACTTCATCGCCTGCTTTAAATTCGGTGACTTCGTCGCCTACACTGACCACAACGCCAGCTGCATCCCAACCTAAAATTTTCCACTGTCCTGCTTCTGCTGCTGCACGTTTGCGAACTTTGGTATCAACCGGATTCACTGAAATCGCTTTTACCTCGACCAGAATATCTTTACCGCGCGCCACGGGCTGCTCGATCTCGATATCCACCAATGCATCTGGGCGTGTAATCTCACCTTGTTCTTTATAGCCTACCGCTTTCATCTTGACGTTCCTCACTTGTATTGCGTGGTAGCATACCTTAAGCTTAATCACTGTATATACAGACAAATTTCGCACATAGTGTCAAAAAGGATACTGTTATGAGTAAGGTAAAACATTCACGCTTTAATTGTAATCCGGGCTGCTCGGTCGAGGCTGCGATTGGCCTACTCGACGGTAAATGGAAAAGTTTAATTTTATGGAATTTACTTACCGAAAAAATATTACGTTTTAATGAGCTAAAGCGCCGTATTCCAAATGTAACTCAGCGTATGCTCACCAATCAGCTTCGCGAGCTTGAACAAGACGGACTCATTATTCGAACGGTTTACCCAAAAGTGCCGCCTAAGGTTGAGTATCAGCTTTCTGCGCTGGGCCAAACCTTAAAGCCTATTTTAGTTGCTTTAAAAGAATGGGGCGATCAGCATATCGATTTGTATGGAAAACCGCATCAAAGTGAAACTGAGCAGCATAATGAGCGTGAGCAGCACACAGAAATTACCGCTCAGGTAGGATAAAAAAAGCCTTATCGAGTGATAAGGCTTAAAGATTAGCTGAGTTTTAATCTTTGAGTTTACGAATAGATTGATCGAGTGCGCTAACCAACCAGTCGATATCGTGTTCCTGAAATGCCAGCGGTGGACGTAATTTCAGTACATTGCCATATGGGCCAGCAACCGAAGTCAATACGCGGTGAGTATTACGTAATTCTTCAATCAGATTCAGTGCCAAGGCTTTATCTGGCGATTTACTGTCACGATCTTTCACCAGTTCAAATCCGATAAACAAGCCCGCACCGCGTACATCGCCCACACATTCATGTATATCCATGAGTTTGCTAAGTTCGGCCTGAAGTTTAGCACCCACATATTTGCTGTGTGCTTGTAAGTCTGCATCATGAATTACCTTGAGAACAGCTTGAGCTGCCGCCATCGATACTGGGTTTCCACCGAAAGTATTGAAATATGGAATATTATCGCTAAATGCTGCCAATACATCGCTTTTGGCAAGTAGACCAGATACCGGGATTCCATTGCCCATCGGTTTACCTGTGGTAATAATATCTGGCACTACACCATGGCGACCGAATCCCCAAAATGAGTCTCCAGTACGTGCAAACCCAGGTTGTACTTCATCGGCAATAAATATTCCGCCATTGGCATGAACCACATCTACTGCTTTTTTCAAAAATCCAACCGGATTTGGCATTACACCATCTGAAGAGAAAATTGAATCTGCCAGAAAGCCTGCAAACTTAATACCGTTGGCGTTCATGTCATCGATTTGCTGTTGAATTTGCGCTGCAAACCAATCACCTAAATCATCTGCTGCAATTCGGTATGCATCCGGTGCAGGAACCAAACGAGTTGTAGCTGCCAAAGCCTGACCAGAACCTAATGCAGGAGAACAGCCTGAAGTTAACTCACTGGTGCCGTGATAAGCTTCTTGCGAAACAATGATACCTGTTCCGCCACTATATTCACGGGCAATTCGAATGGCCAAATCATTGGCTTCAGAACCTGTACACATATACATGGCACGGTCAATTTCGCTTGGTGTTGTTTTTAAAAGCTCTTCGGTGTAATTCAGAATATTTTCATGCAAATAGCGTGTATGTGTGTTGAGCATTTTCATCTGCTCATTCACTGCCTCAATGACAGCAGGATGACAATGCCCAATACTGGCTACATTATTGTATACATCGAGATATTTATGGCCCGCAGCATCCCAAAGATACTGCCCTTGCCCTTTTACCAAATGCACAGGGTTACGATAAAATAATCGATAAGACTCACCGAGCACTTGGCTGCGTTTATCTGTTAATTTTCGGGTTTCAGCATCCAGTGCGGCTGCATGTTCTGCGCGGAAACTGTTGGTATCCATGATGGTTGAACGTGTAACCATGAATGACTCCTGTATTTAAATAATTCAAAATGGCACACTTGAAATTGAATCAAATCGGGCCATGTTCTTTCGAATGTATATATCGCTGTTTGACTTATATTGTTCAAGTTTGAGAAAAGAAACTTGACACTAAAGCGCGAAAGTTGTCATTTGATGTCAAATTAGCGAATTCAATGTATGGTCGGATTGCTGTATGCTTCAGCAAACTACTACGTATCGCATCTAACACTAGAATGTCATACTAATCAAAATAACTATCTTACAAATAATGGTATGAATTAAATCGTGAGGATATTCGTATGCAATTGTTTTATCTTAATTCTAAAGATAAAAATGTGTTTTATAATAAAGCAAAAACAAGTTCACTTTTGTTCATCTTATAATTCATGCGGTAGATGTATAGCCTATACTTGGCAAAAGGGTAGCTTTCGTTGTGACAGATTTACAAAATGGCTTTATACAGAGACAGGAAATGGGAACTTAGGTGGAAATACTCCTAACGGTACTTTTAATAGCTCTCTTCTAACGATAACTCGTGCATAATTTTTAATATATTCCTCATTAAATCATAATGAGGAATTCTTTTAACATTGATAGATTACTTATGAAAAAAAATATTCTGTATGTCTTATTATCCTTTACTATTTTAACCATATTCATATTTTTTATAAAAGAAGATTCAACTGATCAAGGTTCTGAAAGTCTAACAGCACTTAAAGCAAAAAGTTCTGAAAGTATGTATCAAGATAAAATTATGAATGACATACAGGTAAGACAAAATACTCAAAAACTTAATGTTCCATTTTGGTCACAAAAAATTATTGATGTTAATGAAAATTCACAATACAGCCGTATTGAAAAAGTTAAAGAGCTAAACGACTTATTAAATAAAAATAAAAATGATCCGGCAGCAGTTAGAGAAATTTTATCTCAGTTAGCGAATCTGAATCCAATTGAAGCAGTGGATGATATTCTTCCTTTCTTAAAAAGTAATAACCCTATCGTTCAAAGTGCTGCTCTCGGTGCACTTAGTAATGCGTCTTTACTAACAGAAGAAGAACATGAACTTAAAAAAACACTCCCAGAAAATAATCAAATAAGATCTAAAATATCTAAAGAAGTTAATGAGTTAAAGAAAAACCCAAATATATCCACCGAAGTGAAACAGACTATTGTATCCTCTTATATGTCTACTAACCCTTCTATTGAGGATACAAAAGCAATGATTAAGAGTATTCTCAATGAGCAAAATATAACGGCAAATGAATCATCTTATATAGCTACCACCATTCTCAACGGAATGGATTCAACAAATACTATTTCTACAATTATGAGTAAAAATGAAATAATAAAAGACGCGATTATAATGAGTATTTGTAGCAGTATTATCAATAATCCAGACATATTAAATGTATTGAATCCAACCCAAAAAGAAGAACTTTATACATTTATTCAAAAAAATCCTCCAACTTCGCATAATGATGATTTTAGTTCTAAAAATGATATTTGGAAAAACACTTTAAATAGATTTTAAATAATTAACATCCAAAACTCATACCGCGATATTGCTTAGGTTTTAGGTTCTCTATTTCTTTTTATCGTTCCTTCATCTGGACGATATTCGTTTTAATATTTCCAATGTCTCGAGCAAATTCAGCTGAGCTTTGACTACTTCCGACGAGACTGAATGCATTATGGTTGAGATTCTTTCTAGCAATTCTTTGTTAAAGCCAACAAAGACTAAACCAAAATATAAAATCGAACTTGTTAACTTTATCTATTGTACAGATGTAGTGAACGAATAGAGAAGTGCTGTAAATTTTTGAGTAATAGTAATTTTTTAAATTTTTAAATTTGTGTCATAGGACAAATCTCTTAGGATAAGATTTGACTGCTATATAAGGCTTTGTGTGAATATCTTTACGAGTTGCTAGCTCTACAGAGCTTTCATTAAACAACTCTTCTAACCATCATTTAAGTGTAACGCCAAAAAATGTAAGTTGAATGCCCTTATGGAAACAAGGACTTTGCATTTAAATTAGATAATAACTTATTTTTCTATTTTACTAGTAATCTACAAATTATTTTTAAGCTTATAGAATCTGTATTCTGGATAAATTAAACCAATTACAAATAAGATAGAAAAACCAACCCATAAAAACAAGGTCATCATTTTTACTTGTTCTTCATTCCATGAGCTAGATTCTGTATCTAAAAAAAAGATACTTTTCCAACCCTTAATATAACTAGCCCCACCCCACGAAAGAATCCACTTACAAACCAAGCTAAAACATAAATAAATTAATATCCATAGAGAAGTAGACATTCGTTAGATTCCTAGTGATGCCATCTCTAATGCAGATCTATTATTTGCTGCTGCTACATTTATACAAGCTTTATAAACTGGTTGAGCACCGCTTAATCCAGCTAAATAAGGAATGATTTCATAAAAATAATCTTTCAAATAATCTAATCCTGGTTTTATAAAATATGATGTACCAGGAATTATGTCTCCAACACCAAGTGGTTTTGGACCCAAATTAAAATTTGCAGAACAGGCAAGAATTGATTTTACTGTATTAGAAATGACAACCCCCACGTCATTATTCATATCTAATGAGTTAGCTATACTTTGTGTCCATATCTTAGAGGCAACCTCACGTGCAGCAGCTTGAGCTGGATTATCGGGCGCAATGGGATATGTTTGAACTGTACGGGATGTTGGGCTAGAACACCCTAACCCATTACCATCATTATATTTCAGAACACTATTATTCGAGTTTACAAACTCAACTTTTACATTCGGATAATGCTTTATAAAGACTTGGATTGTGGGATGAAGTACCGTTGAACACGACTTATCATTTGTAAAATATCTGACAGTATGTTTTTGTGAATTATAGTGAGCTGCGTAAATACGACCATCTGCATACAAAGTCATTGCAGAAGCATCACTACCTGCTTTTGTTCTACCTTCAGAATAAATAGCTTTTGCCATTTTTAACTTATATGGTGTTGATAAGACTTCAAAATTTTTCGAAAATTTAATGTAATCTTCGCCTAATACAGCCGCTAATTCATTCTGAATATGTGAGTTACTATCAATCTTAGATAACGTAGATGGATTTTCTAGATATGGATTTAAATTTAAATTTCGAGCAAAACTAAATGTTGGTACAGATAATAATAATACTAAATATAAACTCTTATATTTCATAATTTTCCCTATTTTAATTTTGGGGCTTAGGAAGTTAAAGAAAATTATTACGAATTAATTTAAGCAAATCGAGGTATAAATTACAATACCAATGATTGAAGCAATACTCCTTTTCTTTAAGATGCAAATAAAATATCTTTTTGTCAATTCTATTAAATTTACTGAGTCGCTTTTTAACATAGTTCCAGAATGATTCTATGCCGCTAATATTACGCTCAGCATTAGCAAATTCATTGTCTCCATGATTAACTCCTAGATATTTACCAAAACCAATTTCAACTAGACCATCATAGCCTCTCCAGCCTATAGCATAAATCACTGAACAAGCTCAATATGTCCACGGATAATACCTTTTAGCGTAGCTTTGGAGCAGTGAGGGACAATTCCTTTATATAAATTCCTACCCCGTTTCAGTAGTCCAAAAACAACGGTTTTACCTAATGCACCTCGACCGTGCTTACCTCGTACACGATTGACTCAGAAATAAAATTCATCCAGTTCAATAACATCATTGAAAAGAGATATTTGTTCATACTAAATAGTATTTTTTACGCAATTTGATGTAAGTTGTATTGATAGAACGCACTGAAGTACTGGTGAGTTTAGCAGTGTCTGAACCAGTAAAATCCACGGCAAAAAAACGAATGATCTACCTGAGTTTTGCTTGTGTGATTCTTGAACGGGAATAGTATCTGTTTTTGCTTTCATATAAAATCGCTTTCTGAGCCGATACAAAAAAACGCCACGTGCATGAACGCGCGGCGTTTTGAAAATTCATAGATAAAGGTTTAAAATCTCTATCTGTCAAAAAGATCAAATCAATTGAAGCGCTTCATCACTGCTTCGACTGCATGATTAAATGCCTGTGGCTGTTCCACATTCGAAATATGCGATGCCTCCAGCACTTTAAGTGTTGAATGTACAATGTGCTCACATAAAAACTGACCATCGACTACTGTGGTCACTGGATCTTGTGCACCAGCAATCACCAGTACCGGTATGCTTATACGTTGCAGTTGAGGGCGCACATCGGCCTCTGCCAACGCTTCACAACAACTGGCATAGCCTTCGGCACTACCTTGAGCTAAATCATGACTCAGCTTTTCTACAATTTCTGGTGAGTCTTCAATAAAGCCTGGCGTAAACCAGCGTGCTGCCGCAGTTTGAGCAACTGGTGTTAACCCTTGCTCACGCACCAATTGCGCACGTGCTTGCCAAGCTTGAGCTTCTCCAATTTTTGCTGCGGTGTTGGCTACAATCACCTGATTAAAACGCTCAGGAAAATGTATTGCCAGCCATTGTCCGGTTAAACCACCCATCGAAATTCCACAAAACGTAGCCTGAGGAATTTGCAAATGATCAAGCAATGCAATTACATCGGTACCTAGCTGATCAATGCGATAAGGGCCAACAAGTGTCGATGATGCACCATGACCGCGCGTGTCGTAGCAAATGACAAAATACTTGTCCTGAAAATACGCTATCTGCTGTTGCCACATACTCAGGTTGGTACCTAACGAATTTGAAAAGATCAGTGCAGGACGATCCGCCTGACCGAATGTTGCATAATTGAGAGCAACATCCTGCGCCGTTAGTGTGTCTTTAAAGTGAAATACTGGCATATTTATTCCTTAAACCCGCTCAATAATGAGCGCAATCCCCTGACCCACGCCGATACACATCGAACACAGCGCATACTTACCGCCCGACTGTTCCAGCTGGTTTAAAGCCGTCGTCACCAGACGCGCACCAGATGCACCCAATGGATGA